>WGDQ01000625.1 GCA_015493185.1 Planctomycetaceae bacterium | reverse complement strand
CGGTGGGCTGCTCGTGCCTGCACCCTGAGTTGCCGCGGCGTTCGTCGCGTGCGAAGAACCGGTGGGGGACGCCGTCGAGCGAACCCCTTCGTTGGCTGTGCCTGCCGCGGTTGTTTCGTCGGGGGCCGATTGTTGCCCGGCCGATTCTTCGTGCGGGCGAATCTCGATGCCATAGATCAGCCCGAGGTCCACCACATTCACAAACAACTCGGGGTCGACCACCTGCTTCAACACTTCGCGAATCTTGTCTTCCGAAATAGCCATCTCGCCGCTCTCGATCAATGAGTATCCATGCCGCCTCGATCACCAGACCCCGCCATGCCCGGGCGCCGCTACAACATTTCCCATTGGCCCGCCCGCAGTTGCTCGCCGTGCCGCACCGGAGAAAGCATCTTCGCCGATGCGGTCAAACGCTCACACCGTCATATCAAGAAACAAGAAAGCTGCTTCGTCTCTCAGAGTGAACAAGCGCCTTCGCCCACTGTCGAACTCTCACGGCAAGCCCACACATCGCGGGCAATCAGCCCGACGGTCCAGCCGCTGAACTGCGTGGCAACCTGCCAGACAACAAGCAACGAGCTACTGCGGCAAAACAAACATTGCGAAGCCGGCCGTCGCGCCGTACGCCTTTCTGTTTTTCAGGCTTCAGTCTTCGTTCAGCCGCACGTAAACGTCGTCGCCTTCCACTTTCACTTCATGGGCCCGTGTGTCTTTGGTGGCCGGCATCGACAGAACCTTGCCCGTGCGAATATCGAATTTGGCACCGTGTCGCGGGCAAACGATCGCGTATCCATCAAGCTCGCCTTCGGCCAAAGGGCCGCCGTCGTGCGTGCACACGTCGTCCGTCGCGTAAAACGCGCCATTCACGTGATACAGGGCAATCAGCGCATCGTCGACCTCGACCACGGTTTTGCCGGGATCAGGTATTTCACTCACCTTGGCCACACGTACGAAATCAGACATCGTCGGTTTCCTGTCCGGCCGATTCTACAGGCAGGCTTCGGCGGCTGCCTCGCGCGCACTATGCCCGGGGTTCTCTAGACTCAGTCGTATCGGCGAATCCGCCGGCCGATCGCCTCTCCCAAAACGTTCCGCACACTCTCGATCGTAATGCGGTCGAACACCTGCTGGAAAAAGCCCGTCACGATCAGCCGCGTTGCCTCGTCGCGCGTCAGGCCGCGCGTCTGGGCGTAAAACACCTGCTCATCGTCCACGTGGCCCGCCGTGGCACCGTGCGTGCATCGCACGTCGTCCGCTTCGATTTCCAACCCCGGAATCGAATCGGCCCGGGCATGATCGGAAAGCATCAGGTTGTCGTTCCGCTGATAGGCATCGGTCTTCTGCGCGCCCGGCTCCACGCGAATCATGCCCCGCCACACGATGTGCGAACGCTCGGTCAGCGCCCCCTTATACAGCAAATCGCTGTGGCAGTGGGCCGCCTCATGATGTTGGTGCGTGTGATACGAAAGATGCTGCTTGCCCTCGGTAAACATCACGCCGTTCACCTGGGCTTCGGCGTGCTCGCCCACCAGGGCCACACGCTGATTCACCTTCGCCAACCGGCTGCCCAAGGCCCCAATGGTCCACTGAATGCGACCGCCGCGGTCCACCACCGCCTTCTGGTGTGCGAAGTGCCAAACGGCCGTATCCCAGTTCTGTAGTCCCACGTACCGCAACCGGGCGCCGGGAGCCAGCAGTAGCTCAACCCCGCCGCAGTGCAGGCCCGTTCCCGGCTCGGCGCTGGCCGTTTCGCTCAACAGCGTGGCCTGGGCCCCCTCTTCGAGCACAACCAGCAAATGGCCGAAGTCCACGCCGCCGGCGGTCATGGCCGAAAGCACGTGCAGCGGCTCCTCGATCACCACGCCTCGCGGCACATAGAGCAGTGTTCCACCGGAAAAACAGGCCGCGTGCAACGCCGCAAACTTGTCGTACGTGGTGTCCATCGCACGCCACAAGTACCGCCGCACCAGCGCGTCGTGCTCTTCCAGCAATTCGTCGAGGCTGCCGAACACCACGCCTTGCTCGGCCAGGTGCGGCTCCAGGTGCCACTCGACCGGCACGCTGTCGAGCGACGCGCTGGCCCCGCCCACATCTACGCCATCGAGCAGCAGCGGTCCGGGCAAGGTCGGCTCGGTCACCTGCTCGGCCGGTGGCGCGAACCGCTCCAAATGAAACAACCGGATGTCGGTCCGACGCCATTCTTCATCGTGCGTCGAAGGCATCGGCATTTGCTGAAACAACTGCCACGCCTCGCGCCGCTGGTCGAGCAACCACTGCGGTTCGTGCCGCCGCGTCTCGAAAAAAGCGTCGAACGTCTCTTGCGTAAAGCCCCGGTGCGCTGCCGTCTCGGCCATGATGGTTTTTTCTAATCGCTGGCAGGTCATTCTGTGCCGAGTCCGAAAAAGCCACTGCCTCGCCGGCAAAATGGTTCTCGGCCACAGTCGAATTCAGAACATGAAATCAGGACATCAAATCAAAATCGAAACCAGGTCGCGACACGCAAAATCAGGTCAACAAAGAAATCGGGCAACCGACAACCGGCCGGCAATGCGGCGCGGCGACGCATCGAAACCGCTTTCGGCACTCGGCAACGCGTTCGCAACACCGGCCGCAATCGCTCACCGCCGATGCGACGGGGGCTTTGCTCCCCACGGTCTCACACACCGCAGACCAATCGACGGTTCGACAACACCCTTTCCCGCGAGCACCTCACGTGCCGCCGAAACCGGAAAAAGGGCGCTGCGTCCTTCTTTAGCCCAGTGCCGCACACCGCGTGCCTTCTACAACCCATCCCGGGCGTTCTGCCGCCCTCAGGTTCGGTCATACGGCACCCGTGCCGCCCGCTGCTCCGGCATGTCCAGGCTGGCATGTGCGGGTCTGGTCCGCTGCACACACCACAGCGCCGCGGCCGTCGTGGGTTTTGCCGTCGAAGCGGTCCGCGGCAGAATCCGGCCGCTGATAACCCGCCACGCGGCCAGCGGACCACGCCACCGCAACCATCGCAGTCCTCCCTCGACGATCGCTCGCGCACGCGATTCGTATGATTCGTCTAGCCGACCGATCCCTCCATTTGCAGCTCGATCAACCGATTCATCTCGATGGCGTATTCCATCGGCAGTTCTTTCACCAGCGGCTCGATAAAACCGTTTACGATCATCGTGCTGGCTTCCGGTTCGCTCAGCCCGCGGCTCATCAGGTAAAACAACTGCTCTTCGCCAATGCGCGAAACGCTGGCCTCGTGGCCGATGCTCACGTCGCGTTCCTCGACCTCGATGTACGGATACGTATCGCTGCGGCTCTCTGGATCGAGAATGAGTGCATCGCAAACCACGTTCGATGTGGCATGCTTCGCGCCGTGCTCCACTTTCACCAAACCGCGATAGCTCGAACGCCCGCCATTTTTCGAGATCGACTTCGACACGATGCGGCTTTTCGTTTCCGGCGCGCAGTGCACCACTTTGGCACCGGCGTCTTGGTGCTGCCCCGACGACGCAAACGCGATAGAGAGAATCTCGCCCCGCGCGCCAGGCTCCAGCAGATAAACGGCCGGATATTTCATCGTCAGCCGGCTGCCCAGGTTGCCGTCAATCCATTCCATGAAGGCCCCTTCGTAGGCCACGGCACGCTTGGTCACCAGGTTGTAAATGTTGTTGGCCCAGTTTTGTATTGTCGTGTAACGGCAGCGCCCGTGCTTTTTCACAATGATTTCGACCACGGCCGAGTGCAGGCTTTCGGTCGAATACATCGGCGCCGTGCAACCCTCGACGTAGTGGATCTGCGCCCCTTCGTCCACCACGATCAGCGTCCGCTCGAACTGGCCCATGTTCTCCGCGTTGATGCGGAAATAGGCTTGAAGCGGAAACTCGACCTTCACGCCCTTGGGCACGTAAATGAACGATCCGCCCGACCACACAGCCGAATTCAGCGCGGCAAACTTGTTGTCGCTCGAGGGAATCACCGTGCCCAAATACTGGCGCACCAACTCCGGATGCTCGCGAACCGCCGTATCGGTATCGGTGAAAATAACGCCCTGCTTCTCTAGGTCCTCGCGCAGCGAGCCGTAAACCACTTCGCTTTCGTACTGCGCTTTCACACCGGCCAGAAACTTCTTCTCCGCTTCGGGAATGCCCAGCTTGTCGAACGTTCGCTTGATTTCCTCGGGCACTTCTTCCCACGTGCGGCCCTGACGATCCGACGGCTTGATGTAGTAGTAGATGTCTTGAAAATCGAGATCGATATCGCCACCCCAGGTGGGCGTCGGTTTCGACTCGAAAATGCGCAGCGCCTCGAGCCGGAACTCTCGCATCCAGTCGGGCTCCTGCTTCATCTCCGAAATCTGGCGCACGATCTCCTCGTCGAGGCCCTTGCGGCTTTTGAAAACGTACCGCTCCTCGGTGTGGAAATCGTACTTATTGATTTCGCCGATGTCGTGTCCGGCCGTTTGATTCACGTCCGTGGCCATGTTCGTTTTGCCTCATCTGGCTCGCTTTCGCGAGGAAAAAACGTTCTTACTCAACGTTCTTACTCGCGGCGACGCGCCTTAGCGTTTCTTCACGATCGTTCGGGGCCCCAGCCAACAAAAGCCGAAACCACCGTCTTCGGCACTGCCGACTGCGTTGGCGGCCGGCCGACTTGCCGGTCGGTCACCTTCACGTGCCGCCCGTTGCCGGCACGCCCAACCTCAACTGGCAAGCGCTGCACCCCAGGGCAAAGCCCATCGGCAGTGCGGGCTGCTGGCGGTGCCGATCACAATAAACTCAAACAAACGTTGTTCTGTTCGCGAAACGGTCCTGTTCGTTCAGCCCGTTGCCGACGAAACCGCCTCGTCCGCCGACTCCTGACGATCGTTGTCGGCCGCGGCGTCGGGATGCGCGGCCCGAATCCGCTCGTATCCTTGCTTGTGCAGTTCGGCTGCCAATTCCGGGCCACCCGTTTCAACAATTCGCCCGCCGAGCATCACGTGGGTGAAGTCCGGAGGATTATGCTCGAGCAGGTGTTCGTGGTGCGTGATGATCAAAATGCCCATGTCCTTGCCGCCGATCTCGGCAATGCTCTGGCTGGCCAATCTCACGGCGTCGGCATCCAAGCCGCTGTCGGTCTCGTCGAGAATCGCGAATTTGGGCCGCAGCATCGCCAATTGCAGAATCTCGGCCCGCTTCATCTCGCCACCCGAAAAGCCTTCGTTCACGTAGCGGCGTGCGAACTCCGGATCCATCTTGAGCTGCGCCATCTTCTCGCGCAGCTCTTTGCGAAACTCCCGCATCGGAATCAGGTCTTCGCCCTCTTTGCGTTCCGGTCGCCGTACGTTGGTCACCGCATGCCGCAAGAAATCGGCCATCCGCACGCCCGGAATCGCCACCGGCCGCTGAAACGCCATGAAAATGCCGGCACGCGCCCGCTCATCGGGCTCCATTTCCAACAGGTTCTTTCCGTCCAGCGTAATGGTGCCGTCGGTCACCTCGTATTTCGGATGCCCCATAATCACCAGGGCCAGCGTGCTTTTGCCAGAACCATTAGGCCCCATCAGGGCATGCACTTCGCCCCGGCGGATCGTCAGATCGACACCCCGGAGTATCGGTTTGCCTTCAACCGTGACGTGCAGGTTCCGGATTTTCAAAGCTTCGGGTTCGGTCATGCGATTCTCTTGTGTGGCCACCGCCTGGCAGCCGTCCGTAATCAAAAATGAAGAAGAAGAAGAAGAAGATGTCGCCGAGTTGCGACCTCGCTCTTCAAAGCGGTGCCGCTCAACTCGTAAAGCTGTCGTTGCAACTGTTTAAGATGCCGCTTCTCAAAGTGTTGCTTGCCCGTTGTTGCCGGGTCGGCCGGCCCCATAGGTCATTTGTCGAAATGCTCGTCTTTCCGCGGTTCTTTCGTCTGCCGAGGCCGCGAAAAACATTCCGCGACTTCCGCATAGTGCTTTTTCAGGGCAGCCGCCCGTTTGCCACGGTGCCCGCTCGATCATCGGCAAGCGGGCTTACCGTTAACCTTTGATCTTCTGGTGCTCGAAAAGCACTTCGCCCTCTTCAGCCGCCACATAGCCACTGTGGTGGGGCAGGGGAATCTCATCCTCCACTTTCGGCCCTGGCTGACCGGCCGTTTTGATCCAATGCGTTAGGCCCTGGCCTGTGGGCCGCTTGGCGATCCGGTGTCCCTTCACCTTATCCTGAATCCGCATCAGCCCTTCCAGCAGCGCCTCAGGACGCGGAGGGCAACCCGGCACATACACGTCCACCGGCACGCACAAATCGACGCCCTTCACCACGTGATAGCCGTATTTGAAATACGGTCCGCCGCCTACCGTGCAGGCGCCCATGGCAATCACGAACTTCGGGTCGGGCATCATGTTGTACAAACGCCGCAATCGGCTGGCCATTTTGTACGTCACCGTGCCGGCCACGATCATCAAATCGGCCTGCCGCGGCGTCGCCCGAAAGGCACCGGCTCCGAAACGGTCCATATCGAAGCGGCTGGCCCCGGCTGCCATCATCTCGATAGCGCAGCAGGCCAACCCGAACGTCAACGGCCACAAGCTCGACTGCCGGGCCCAATTCATGGCCTGTTCGACCGTCGTGATGATGACGTTCTCTTCAAACCTTCCTTCAATCCACGGCTGTGTCATGGTTTCTTCCGCAACCCGTTTTGCTAGAGGTCTTCGGCCACGATCGCCACTCCGCCGGGCGACCACAAAACAACAAGAAACCCCTAGCGTAGCAACCGTTTACTGTGTTTCAATCGCCCCCAACGCCTCGCCGCTCGGTTTTGTCGAGAATTCGCAGCATGTGTGCCCATCCAACCGGCACTGCGAAAGCCGCACATCCTCGGAAAGAAGCTCCGAAAACAGAATCTTTTCCACGGCGCAAATCGCCCGATCTTCCTCGGCCAACTCAGGATACGGGCACTGATTGGCTTGAAGCACCACGGTGTCGTCCTCGGTCCGCACGTCGAATGCCACGCGCCGCTCTGCGAACAGCGCGGCCAGCGATCGCATTCGCTCTTCGGTCGTCTCACCCTGCACCCGCGAGCGGTACATCTTGGCCAGTGCCGAGGCCACCCGGGCAATCAGCCCCCGGCGTACTCTGTGGTCCTCAATCTCGCGAATCTCGCGCCACAAGATGATCGCCAAGTCGTTGAAGTTCGACCCCAGTTGGCGCAAAGCCTTCTTGGTCAACGTATAACGGTGTGCCGGCCTCCCGCGACCGGCACGAATTGCCGTGCGGCAAACCAGCCCTTCGCTCATCAACCGATTCAGCCGCTGACGCACGGCCGTATCGGTCACGTCGGTCGCTTCGGCCAGTTCCGACACCGTTGTCGCCACGCCCGAGCGAAGCAGCGCCAGCAACTCATCATCCGATGTTCCCGCAACGTAGCTCATAAAACCTCGCACTCTGGCAGCCGCGATTTGATGCCGTCCGGGCGACTTCTTTCGATTCTTCGATTTCGCTCTTCAATTCGCGAGTTCAACGTCCGGCAGCGCGAGTTCAACGCTTCACGTCTCACGTCGTGCCTGTCGCATCGCGGCACTGCCTCCCGCAGCAGCACAGCCATCGAGCACCCAATCGAGCGCCCCGTCGAAAAAACCGGCTTCGGGCTGCTTATCCCGGGGGCAAACCGCCGACCGACCAGTACCACAGTCAGCCGCACTGTCGGTATGATACGCACTTTTCACATTTTCAACAAGTATATAT
>WGDQ01000624.1 GCA_015493185.1 Planctomycetaceae bacterium | reverse complement strand
CCGAAACCCGAGTTGCTGCATGCCCGAGACGAGCCGTCGGTGATTTTCTCGATAGCGATTGTGTCGGGCGGTCACGCCACCTTCGCTGTCCAGTTCGTTGAGCGCCTGGGCAAAAGCGCGCACAACGTGCGTGGGCGACGTGAATCGCCACTTGCCGTGTTTTTGCTCCATTTCTTGCCATTGGTCGTAAAGGTCGAGGCTCAACGACCGAGCGCAGCCGCGGCTTTCTTCCAGTGCCGCTCGACGCGCAATGACGAAGCCGAAGCCCGGCACACCTTGAATGCACTTGTTGGCCGACGATATCAAAAAGTCGGCGTGCAGCGAGTCCATCGTCATGGGGATACCCCCCAGCGACGACATGGCGTCGACGATCAGCGAGCAGCGTTGTTCACGCACGATCTGGCCAATTGGCTCTACCGGATTGAGCATGCCCGTGGTGGTCTCGCAGTGTACGACTGCCACATGCGTGAGCGTAGCATCGGCAGCCAACGCGCGCTGCACATGGTCGGGATCGGCTGGCTCGGTTTCGTCGAAGGTAAGCACTTCGTGCGGCACGCGCAAACGCTCGGCAATCGCAGCCATTCGCCGGCCGTAGGCACCGTTGGCAATGATCAACAGCTTGCCCTTTTCAGGCACAATCGAACCGATGGTGGCCTCGACCGAGAATGTTCCGCTCCCTTGCATCAGCACCGAAGTGAACTCCGGCTCGCGCTGCCCCGCCAGTGCGACAAGTCGACGGCGGATATCGGAAACGATGCTGTTGTAGTCGTCGTCCCAGGTGCAGTAGTCGTGCATCATGGCCTGCTTGACGGTTTTCGAGGTGGTCAAGGGGCCTGGGGTCAACAACAAATAAGGGATCTCAGGATCCACGGTTCGCATTCCTCATGCTCGGGGTGATCGCTGCGGGTGCACCATCGCATTGGTGGCTTCATGCCACGGGGCAACAAAAGCCTCAACCGTAGTTCGGCAACGGGTCGGCGCGGCGATCTGCGGACACAGTCGTTCGGACCAGACATCTCGTGGGCTGCTCGAAAACCTCGTCCATTGCAGTTCGCAGAACGCGAGGCGCGCGGATGACACGAAAGGCAATGGCAGCTACGACACGACGCATGGACGATTTCCCTGCCGGATGTTTGCATCGATCGTATCCAGCAACTGCGGCAGGTCGGCCACGCTCTCGATGACCCAATGGGCCCCGGCCGAACGCAATTTTTCCTCAGCCGCAGCAAGCCGCCGCTGCTGCTCATCGGCGGAGAGTGCTTGCCACTCTTGAGGCGTCAGGCCCACCTCACTGCCGGTTTTCGTAACGCCCACGGCCCAACAACCGGCGTTGGTTGCTTCGAGAATGTCGGGCACCGTGTCGCCCACCTTCACAACCGCCCATGGGGGATACACGTTAGTGGCTTCCATGTTGCGATAAATCATCCACGGTGCCGGGCGCCCCTCCGGTACATCGCTGGCATGAAAATTGGCGTCGGGAGAGTAGCCTTGCCTGGCGGCCGACTGATAAACCAATTCGGCGGCCTCGGCAAAGTAGCCCGTTGTGGTACCGATGCGAATACCGCGCTGGCGCAGAGCAGCCACACAGTCGGTCAGGCCGTCGATCAGCCGGCTATGCTCGGGAATGCACGCCAACTGCCGTGGGATGAACTCTTTGTCGAAAAGTTGCACAACATCGTCTTCGTTGAAGTCGCGTCCAAACTTCCTGTGCCACTGCTGCCGAATCTCCGGCATTTCAAACAAGGCTCGAAGATGGTCGAGCTTGTGAAGCCCCATGGGGCGGCGGGCTTGCTCATGAGTGACCTCGATGCCCATGCTGCGGAACGCTTCGATGAACGGCGCTACGGGAGCGAAGCACCCGAAGTCGACCGTCGTTCCGGCCCAATCGAACACCACGAGCCCGACGCTGTCGCGATTCGTCTTGGTCTGGTTCATCACCACACGCCTCTTTTGAAAGAAGCCAACTGACAAGGTGCCCCCAACGCGGCGGACGCGGCAAGCCGATTGCGAAAAAAAGCCGACTCGCACGTTGAGCCTGAACTTGGTTTGAATCGTGCGGCACAAGGGGGCGCAACAAAAAAACAAAGCGACACCGCCGCTCAACGAACACGCCGGCAGAACCGCCATTGGCAGCCCTACCCTGACTCGGTGGGTATCGACTTTCTCACGCCCCCATATTCCGGTGTTCGCACCGTTTGCCGGCGCTTATCTCCTAGCTGATAGCTGAACATCGCATCAAACACTCGGGACCGCAGTTTCATTGCTCAGAGAGATGTCTTTACCGAATTCCTCTCCCCTGTCAAACGGCTTGGTTGGTAGTCAGCCAATGTTCACGGCAAGTGGATCTTGCCGGAATGCTGTTTTGCGCCGGCTAGCACACATAGGGCAAACGCTCCTGTTTCGCTGGCGTGGCGGCAGGGCGCGGTCGGCTTGATCGCGAATGATTGGCGGGTTATGGTGCCGCGAGCTTTTGTTACCGACGCGGCACTCAGGCTTATCGGGGGTGGGGGTAATGCCAACACCTGCTGCGATCTATACGGCCAGGCGATTGCGTGTTCCGTATCACCCTGGTTTCCCCTTTCTGTCTTGCGGGCTTTGTTACCTTGCAGAACCGAGCCCGTTTCTTTCAACCAAGATCGAAAACACAGGCTGCCGACGGCCGGTTTGTCGTCCTACACTGCGTAGAGCAGTTTTCAACTCAGAAGTCGAATGACCATGTCGCAGGAACGTTCTGAAACGAAATCGGTGGATCGTCGCTATCGTCGTTGGCGCCTTCAGATTTTTGCCGTTACGTGGCTGGCCTACGCCTCGTTTTACTTCGTGCGTAAGTCGTTTGCTGTGGCGAAGGTGGCCTTCGATGACGATGCAACGATCCGCTTTACCAAAGAGCAGATGGGGCAGGTCGACGCCGCGTATCTGGCAACCTACAGCCTGGGGCAGTTTCTTTGGGGTCCGCTGAGCGATCGCTTCGGCGCGCGACGTGTTGTGCTGCTTGGCATGGGGTTGGCCATCCTCACGGCCGTGCTCTCGGGCATGTCGACAGCGCTGATGATGTTTGTGGTTCTCGCCGTAACTCAGGGGATCGCTCAGTCGTCGGGCTGGTCGCCGCTGGTGAAGAACATGAGCTCCTGGTTCTCGTTTCGAGAGCGCGGCACCGTGATGGGCGTTTGGTGCACGAACTTTGCTGTGGGCGGATTCGTGGCAAGCATTCTGGCCGGCACCGCCATTGCCATAGCAGCCCGGTGGCCGTGGGCCGAGCGAATGGGCGCATGGCGGTTCGGCTTTTTTGTGCCGGCCGCTGTTTTGTTTGGGGTATGGGTCTTGTTCTTTCTGCTTCAACGCGACAAGCCGGAAGACGTGGGCTTGCCGCCGATCGAGCAGTATCACGGCGAACCGCAACAAGTGGTGGAGAAAGGCGACCGGCCCTCGGACGAGCCGGAGGGATCGTGGAAAATCGTGGCCGAGGTGCTTCAAAGCCCCGTGGTGTGGATGCTGGCCATTGGCTACTTCAGCCTGAAACTTACACGCTACACATTCTTGTTTTGGGGGCCGAAGTACGTAAACGAAACGCTGGGCAGCGGTGCAAGCGAAGCCGCATGGATCAGCGCCCTGTTCGAAATAGGCGGTCCGCTGGGCGTGTTTGTCTCGGGCTATCTTTCCGATCGTTTGTTTCAGTCGCGACGTGTGCCGATCGCCATCATTTCGCTAGGTTTGTTGGGCGCGGTGCTGTATCTGGCCAATCAGTGGACGCTGGGCAAGGTGGGGGTGGGCGTGTTTTTCTTCTTTGCCGGCTTTTTCCTGTTTGGTCCCGACGCCATTTTGAGCGGTACGGCCGCGATGGACTTCGGCACGAAAAAGGGGGCCGGCACCGCGGCGGGATTCATCAACGGCATCGGTTCGATCGGGGCCGTATTCGGCGGCTACGTGCCGGGCTGGATTGCCTCGGACACGCAATCGGCCAGCGGGCAGGCCGCGCGACGATGGCTGTTGCACGCCACCGGCGCACAAGACGATTGGACGATGATCTTCTACGTGTTCATGATTTCGGTTCTTGCCACCGCCCTTTTGTTGTTGCCTTTGTGGAAACGCCAACCGCCGGCGGCCGTCGAGAACAATGGCAACAACAAATAGCTGACCGACACGATCGCTGGCACCGAAGGCGGCAAACGCCCGGCGCACCGAGCCCGGTAGCTCATCTCTTGCGAGCATTGCGCCGGAACCGAATTGAAGCTGGGACCACCTCACGCATCGAGCGGCATCGCCGAAGCGCGCAGCACGGCCTCTTGCACGGCCAAATCGTGGGCGTAGGAATAGTCGGGGTCTTTCTCGCCGCGGATGATGCGAGCCATATCACGAAGGTCGGCTACGTAGCGAGGATAGTCGCCCACTTCGATTGTTGCGTGCCGGTGCTTTCGGTATGGGCCACGGTCGCGATCGAACACGACCCGCACAGCCGGCCGATCGAGCGGTTGGATGTGGCAGGTACCTTCGGTACCACAGACAACAAAGTGCCGGCGAGCAAATCCTTCGACTTCCAGGGCGCTGGACTTCACGCTTGCCAGTAGTCGAGGATATTCGAACACGGCCAGCATGTTGTCGTTCAGTTTGTCATCGTCGGCCGCCACGTGGCGCACAAAGGGGCGAATCGAATCGGGAACGCCGAACATGCCGACCACCAGGTCGATCAGATGGCAACCCAACTCGAACATCATGCCGCCACTGAAAATGGCGAATCGTTGTCGCTTGCTCGGCGAAACAACCTTGCTCATCACCGCGTGCACCTCGAAGGGTTCGCCGAGCCAACCGTCGGCGAGCCATTTGCGCAGCATTACGAAAGCCGGGTTGTAGCGATACATATAGCCCATCTGCACGAGACGATGTTTGCGTGCGGCCGTGTCGAGCAGCCGCTCAAACTGTTTCAGCGAAGTGCCGGCCGGCTTGTCGAGATGGATATGCAAGTCGGCCGCCAAGGCCCGCTCGGCTACATCGAGCAGGTCGGCAACACGCGTTTCCACGGCTACCGCCTGAAGGCCGGGCGTGTTGAGCAACTGCTGCTCGCTCATCCAGCGGAGCCCTTGGTACGCCTTTTCCCGCTGGGCCCGCTGTCGCAGGTGCTCGTCCGGCTCGACAACGCCAACCACCTCGAAGTCGGGCAACGTGCGCAAGACTTCCATTTTGCCCTTTGCGTGGCCGTGGCCGGTTCCGATCTGGCCAATTTTTATTTTGCTCATTGCGACAGCTCCAGGGGATTGGACTAGCGGGGCCCGATCGACACGCTTTCGGCTAAAGAGGACAACACAAATTCGATCGTGCGATGGCAACGGACCGGGTTCGCACACTGCTGACTGCGTGCGTCGTTTTTCGTTGTCGTCCGGCCGGTTGGCAGTTCTCCGTCTTCAAACTGGGCATCAGCGATTCACGCGTCGGCAGAGGAACTCGTAGCACTGTTCGGCCGCGTCGTGAGGATCGTCGGCACAGGCGAGCGTTTGATGAACGGTGACCGGACCATCGTACCCCACCGTTTCTAAACCACGAAATACGGCATCGAAGTCGACGCCGCCAGTCTCCCACAACGGAATATCGTGGTAGCGCACGCGGCCGCGGACCCGCGTCATAAGTTGCTCGGGGCCATCATGAGCGAGCCGATGGTTTTGCAGATAGACGTTCATCAACCATGGCTCGAGCTTCCGAATTGTCGACGTATCGTAAGGCTGGCCGCAGAGCATCAGATTGGCGGGTTCGTAGATCACGCCAAAATTTTCGCGGTCGATGCGGCCCAAAACATCGACGATTTCATCCACGGTTTCGAACAAACTGTCGGTATGGCACTGATGCGCGAGCCGAATGCCCCGCAAACGAGCCTTGTCGGCCGCACGCTGGGCAGCGGGAATGTCGTCGTCGGTTTTCATGCACACGCGGATCAAGTTGGATCCCAACTGCTGGGCAACGTCGAGATGCGGGTCGATCTCGTGCAATAGACTCGGCCCGGCATCGTTGTTGAGTGGTACGTTGAAGTCCGTCGTGGCCATGGAAACCGACAATCCCAAGGTGTCGAGTTGCTGGCGGACGGCCTGCAATTGCGCCGGCGGCGTGGCGACATTCACCACCGAGGGGCGCATGCAGACAAGCCGGTATCCTGTTGCCGCCGCGAGATGGGCAAATTCTTCGAAGGGGATCAACAGCCGATCTTTGCTAGGCGCCTCGGCGATGCGGACCGAAAGTGACAATTCCAAGTGACGTGCTCCTTCCAAAAGAAAAAGGCCAACGTATGGCCGGCATGTGCCATCGTAGTTACGGTGCCCTTCAATTGCCTTGAACGGCATTTCCACACCACGAAACCATGCTTTTCCAAAGGCATGGCAGGCGAGAAAAATCGAGCAATTCTCCCATATTGACGGAAAGCGTACGATTTTATAGGCTTCTTGTCAGCTACGGCGCCGTGGCCAAGTGGCTAAGGCAGAGGATTGCAAATCCTCCATCGCCGGTTCGAATCCGGCCGGCGCCTTTGGGGGAGAGGAGTGGGTGTCCTCTGTCATGAATTTTGGAGTTGTTCCGCGTACACTGTACGCCGGAGGTCGGTCGTACGGTGACGTGCGACCCTGCTTCGCTTGG
>WGDQ01000623.1 GCA_015493185.1 Planctomycetaceae bacterium | reverse complement strand
GTCCGATATCGGGGCTGGCCATCAGCGATTCGCCCACCAGCATGGCCTGCACGCCGCCGGCCGCCAAACGCTCGACATCGGCCCGCGTGCGAATGCCGCTTTCGGCCACCACCAAACACGACTCGGGAATTTGCGGCCGCAGCTCCAGCGTATGGTTCAAATCGGTTTCGAACGTTCGCAGATCGCGGTTGTTGATGCCCAAGAGCCGCGGCCCCAACGACAACACACGCGATAGGTTGTTCGGTTCGTAGAGTTCCACCAGCGGTGTCATACCCAGATCGAGCGCCTCACCGTAAAGCTGCGGCAACCGCACATCGTCCAGGCATTCGGCAATCAGCAGTACGGCGTCGGCTCCCGCTTCCCGGGCCTCGTAAAGCTGGTAGCGATCGAGGATGAAATCTTTGCGCAGCACGGGCACGCTCACCGCCGCCCGCACGCGCCGCAAGTCGTCAAGGCTTCCCTGGAAAAACGGACCGTCGGTCAACACGCTGATGCAGGCCGCGCCGTTGCGTTCGTAGGTCAGGGCCACCTCCACCGGGTCGACATGCTCGCGAATCACACCCCGCGATGGGCTGGCCCGCTTCACCTCGGCAATCAGTCGCACTTCGCCGGGGCAGTGCAAGGCGGCGGCGAAATCGCGCACCCGCGGCGCCTGTGCCACGCGGCCTTGCAGCACTTCGAGCGGAACTTGCTGCCGCGTTGTTTCCAGTTCGCGGCATTTGTTGGCCACGATCTTATCGAGCACCGTCGCCACGCGTTGTCGCCTTTCGTCGAGTGTCAGCGTTGTTCTGTGCGCCCTGGCAAGTCTGGCATCGGGCAGTCAGCGCGCCGCCGCTTCGCGCTCGGGCCTGCCGCACTGTGGGCCGAGCGGGCACGTCGTGCGGGCGAAGAACCACGGCCCTTGTGCCACATCGTGTGCCCATCTTGCGGCCCTGGGTGGCGCCGCTTTATTGACGGCCGAGATTGTTTACAGCCGACATTGCGGCACGGTGGCGCACGGGTCGGCTTTGCGATTCTGCTGGCGCTTCTGGTTGTTTTGTAGTCGTCCGCGGTTCCGGCAGATCAGTGTCGGAAGTGCCGGCGTCCGGTGAAGATCATGGGCAGGCCCTGCTCGTTGCAGGCGGCAATCACCTCGTCGTCGCGGCGCGAACCGCCGGGCTGAATGATGGCAGCTACTCCGGCTGCGGCCGCCGCATGAATCGAATCGGCAAACGGGAAGAAGGCGTCGGAGGCCAACACCGAACCACCGGCCCGCTCGCCCGCTTTCTTGATCGCGATTTCCACGGAATCAACGCGGCTCATTTGCCCGGCACCCACGCCCAATAGCATCCGCTGGCCGGCCAGCACAATGGCGTTCGACTTCACGTGCCGCACCACCTGCCAGGCAAATCGCAGGTCGTCCAACTGCGCGTCGCTCGGCTGTGTTTCGGTGACCACGCGCCATTGGTCCTGGGGGTCGGGGCCGACGTCGCGGCTTTGCACGAGCATGCCCCCTTCAATGTAGCGATATTCGCGGGGCGACGGTGCCTGGTCGAGCGAGCCAACCTCGACCAGCCGCACATTGGCCCGCCACTTGGGTCGCTCGGTGAGCAGCGCCACGGCCTCGGGCTCGAATCGCGGCGCCACGATGGCCTCGATAAACAGCCCCGGCTCGCACAGCACCTCGGCGCTGGCCACATCGAGCGGCCGGTTCAACCCCAGTACCGAGCCGAACGCACTCAGCGGGTCGCCGGCCAGGGCCTTTTTCAAGGCTTCGCTCAGGCTCGAGTCCGACCCGGCCCCGCACGGATTGTTGTGCTTGATCACCGCGGCGGCCGGGCCGGGCAGGTCGCGCACCAGCGCCAATGCGCTATCGAGATCGAGCAGGTTGTTGTACGAAAGCTCTTTGCCGTGCAACTGCCGTGCGGCCGCCAGGCTAGCCCCCCGAGCGTCGGGCATGGTGTAAAGGGCCGCCTGCTGATGCGGGTTTTCGCCATAACGCAGCGTGGCCTGCCGGCGAAGATCGAGCTGCAACGTGGCAGGAAACGCCTCGTCGGTGCCCACTGCGCCCAAATACGCGGCAATCGCCTGATCGTAACGGGCCGTGTGGGCAAACGCGGCGGCCGCCAATCGGGCCCGCAGTTCGGGGGTGGTGCGGCGCGACTCGGTCACCTGTTCGAGCACCGACGAATATTGATCGGCCGACGTCACAATGGTGACGAAGGCATGGTTTTTGGCCGCCGCCCGCACCAGCGTTGGGCCGCCAATGTCAATCTGCTCGATCGCCTGCTCGCGGGTCGTGTCTTCGCGGGCAATCGTGGCCTCGAACGGGTATAGATTGACCACCACCAGCTCAAACGTACGGATGCCGTGCTGCTCGAGCGTGGCCATATCGTCGGCCCGATCGAAACGGCACAAAATTCCCCCGTGCACTTTCGGGTGCAGCGTTTTCACACGGCCGTCGAGTATTTCAGGAAATCCTGTGTAGGCGGCCACATCGTGAACTTCGATGCCCTCGCTCTGCAAATGGCGTCGCGTGCCGCCGGTGCTGTAGATTTCCACACCCGCGGCAACCAACCCACGGACAAAATCAGCCAGCCCCAGCTTGTCGCTCACGCTGATCAAGGCTCGTTGGATAACAGGAGACGACATCGGCACGCTGTGCTTTCCTTCGAAGCGAGAAAAATCAAATCGAAGCAAGAAAAGAATCAGATCGTCCTGCTCACGGCTGTGTGCAGCCGAGCCGGACCCCTTGGTTTAAGGGCTACGCGGCCGGCGGTCAACACCCGGCGGTGCGGCGGCTTTCTTCGCAGGCGTTTTGCGTCGTGTGTTTCATCCGCTGCCGCCTCGTACCGTGCGGTTTGCTTCGTCCTCGTGCCTGCTTTGGGTAGAGCACACATCGGCCGTTTCCCACGTGGGAGGCCGGGAGGCCATGGCGCCGCTCTCGGTTTTCCGGCCGGCACTCGAAAAAATGCATGCTGGCCGTTCAGGCCAATTCGTGCAAAAGTTCGAGGATCTTACCTCGTATCTTCGGTTCGGCTTCCACTTCCAGATAGCTTGAGCGTGCCCGCCACGTTTCATAGCCACCCAGCCGGTGTTGTTCTACGGTGGGCAAATAGCCCGCGTAGTCGTTGGCCAGCTCGATGGTGAAGGTCGGTTTCAACGGGCTGTTGGCCTTGATGGCCAGACCGGTTTCCACAAACGTTTCGCAAGGGCTTGTGGCAATGCCCAAATCGCCGATACGAATGGCCTGCACCACGGTTTCTTTGGTCGAAGGCCACTGGCTTATGAGCACGGTTTCGCGGGCGTAAATCTCCTCGAGGGTGCGCAATTGCGGCCCTTGGGCGCGGGCCAGAATGTCGCGGGCCCGCTTCACTTCGGCCGGCTTGGGCAGCCGGCGGCCGAGCGTCAGCCGCGCCTCGCGCATATCGAGCGGCACCCAATCGTGAAACGTCATGTCTTTGAACACCTTGCGAGCCTGCACGCCCACAAGGTGCGCGACCTTGCGCATTTGCGCGTATGGCGGCTGGCGCGGCGATGCCCGGCGGAAGTCGATGTTGTTGATGTCACCGCTGGTGCCGTTGGTCATGGCCGCCACGAAGGGCGGATCGAGGTAATCGGCTTTCAAGCCGCGCGCCACGTCTTGAGCAAACATGCCAAAGTAGTCGGCCGACACGTGCCCGCTGCCTGTGCCACCCACGTAGTGCAGCGAGTAGTTGCTCCACAGGGCGATCGGTCGACCATCGCCGGAAACCACGGCCAGCACCGGCACCTCCGGATCGGTCGGCCCGGCCGGCTCGAGCAGTTGGTCGCTGCCCCGCGGGGGGTTCATCTTCACCCGATCGCGCTGCGTTCCAAAGGGGTCGGGCCCGATGGCACCGGGCTTCATGTACCAGCGGCGGTTGAACACCTGAGTGGGTTCGCTCCCCACGCCCCACCCTATTTTCGCCGGTGTCAGATTGTATTGCGCGCGACGAACGCCATCGGCAATGCGCAAGACGAGAAACTCAGCGTACTCTTCATCGGGTTCGCTTTGAAACACACCCGCCACGGTGGGCGCCGTGTGCGTGTGCGTGGCGGAAATCACGATCCGATCCATCGGAATGCCGGTTTCTTCGTGCGTACGGTGTTTGGCCGCCTCGTGCAGTTCGCCAGGAATCATGCAACTGTCGCACACCACCATTGCCAGCCGTGTCTGGCCATCGTCGAGCACCAGGCACCGGGCGTGCAGTTCGTCGTGAATGTACTGCGCCGTGCGATCGCGCATCGATCCATTGAGCGAAACGCCCAAAGCCGGCGAGATGTTGCTGGTGGCCGCACCGGCCCAAAATTTCTTATCCGCCATGGCACATTCCGTCCTTTGCTGGCATGCTCCAAGCGCTTCGTTCTCGCAAAACACGCATTCAACACGCGCTGCCCACACACCAATAGAAAACCGCCCGTGGGGCGGCGTCAACAGAATAGACGGCCCGAATCGCGCAATGCCCTGAAATGGCTGCGACGGGCACGGGCGGCGTCCGGCAGGGGTGGTCCAATTCTAAGCTGGCATTCGCGACGCGATCCGGCGAAAATGCGATGCGTGCCGTGCGTGTCGGGCCACCGATTCGCCGATTAGGCCCGACAGCCACACACAGGCACACAGCCACACACGCATGGGAAAAAGACGGTGCGGTAGCCGCTGAGCGAACCAACATGACGCCCGACCAACTCAGTCGCGCCAGACAAGATCCCACCGCAGGCCCGGCGCACCGCTCGTCGGCTCGTAAACCGGGCCCGAAGCGCTGGTGCCCCAGTGGTAGGTCACGGGCGTGGTCGGGGGCACCAGATAAATCACCGCCGTGTACGGCAGCCCTGCGGGAGTTACCGAAGTGATGTAGTAGGGGAAATACTGCAACGGGCCTGTGCCGGAACTCATGGAAAACAGCCAATACCAGAGCGACCAGTTGAAACCATCCCACTCGGTGCGGGGGGCGATGAGAAAATCGTTCTTCACCACCACTTTGCCCGTCATCACCAGGGGCAAGTCGTCTGAAGCCTCCATGATATCGACCCTGCCAAACGCGGCCACAAAGCCGGTGATCGTGGCCGAGGCATTCACTTCCACTTCGAGGTTTTGACACGTGACCACAGGCAGTTGGATCGGCTGGCTCGTGCCAACCAAGGGCATCAGGTCGGTGGCTTTAAGGCTGACGTTCACGCCGTCGATAATCAGGTGGTCTTTGCAAATCAGCGTGCCTTCAAACTGCACGTTGTCGCCTAGAGTCAGCGTGCTGGCACAGTAGACAAGCCCCAAGGGGTTTGTTTGCGGATCGGGCGCAAAGCTCACGTTCGACACCGTGCCCGAGACGGTGGGCACCACATAGGTTGGCCCGCCGTCATAAAGTTGAAACGTCGTGATGCCGGTCGGTTTGGTCCAGTCGGCCGAAAAGCCCGACTTCGGGATGTCGATCATCGTCACATTCATCTGCGCTAGTTGTGCATCGCCCCCTCCGGCAGCGCTGATGTCCAAATACACAGGCCCCTCGAACGGCCGATGGTCGCCCAGGCCGTCTTGCCGCATCAGCTCCAGGTCTGAAAGGTACTGATCGCGCGACGAGTTGGTCGACGGCGCGCCGTCGGCAATATCGAGCGATCCCTGCAACCGCACGGGCCCTTCGATACGGGTGGGCAGTTCGATCTCGATCGGTTTGTTGTTGCCCTGATACAAGGTGTAGGGGGTGAAGTTGACCCAGTCGCTCGGTTCGTCAGTAAGCTTCTCGGGCACCAGTTCCACAACCGCCTGCAACGTTTGGGTCGACACCACGCTGGGGTTCAGCACATCGGCCGATGTGCCGACCGCCTGAATCGTCACACGATATGCGTAGCGTGGCCAGTCGGGGTCAGTCTCGGTAAGCCGCGGGTCGCCCACCAGATAAGTCACCGTGACCGAATCCGTCGAGTTCAGCGTTACCGAAAAGCTGTTTCCCGCGCCCACCCAATTGGCGCTGTCGTGAATTTGTTGCAGGCCCATGTCCAGGCCCGTTTCCGCGGCCAGTCGGGCCCGGGCATGACGCAGTTGGTTCGACGAGATGACGACGCTCGTGCCCTGCGTTCGCAACATGGCGAACGCCAGCCCCATCGTGAGCGAAACGACCAGCATGAACGCCACCAGCACCACGCCCCGCCGCTGTCGGCAACTCGACCCGTGCGAGCGTGCGCTGCCGCGATGCTCACGGTTCCTGTTTGTGGCGAGCCCCAGCCCAATCATTGCCGCTCCCATTCCACGCAAGGCAAGCGATTGCGTTGCCGTTTCGAAGCATCGCCCCTCCGTTGCCGGTTGGCGCGGCTGCCGCGTGCCCCCATGCGGTGCCACGCTGTGCCGTGCGCCGCGCCCATCGCGCAATGCGTCCGTCTCGCCAATCAGCCGAACCACGGGACGACAACATCAACAACGTTGACGGCATCGACAACGCCCGACGATTTCTGACGGTTCACTCACGACGACCGACAACCGATGCAGCACGCGGGTACGCTCCGGCCACAGCCGCGCCCACGACGAGTCGTCCCAGACAAGCATAGCTCGTGTTTCGCACCGAA
Organism: Planctomycetaceae bacterium; assembly: GCA_015493185.1. Lineage (GTDB taxonomy): Bacteria > Planctomycetota > Planctomycetia > Pirellulales > JAEUIK01 > WGDQ01. The sequence goes on along the minus strand of WGDQ01000623.1, from coordinate 6,782 downwards.
TGGGCGCGATCCACCGGTCGTGACCGACGTGACGACTGTAGCGTTCGCGCCGCGTGCGGGTGCTACTGTCAGCCTGTCCGTCGCGCCCGCCCGCCTGTTATGACGTCGCGATGAAATGACTCATCACCGAGCGACCAGGGGGCCACCATCGCACCATCGGCGCCGTCTGAGCGCGGTGCAATAAACCGTCGCGTGTGCCATACGCCGTCGACGCCGCACGCCATCTTGCACACGCCCACAATGTGCCACGGCGGACCGGTAAGCCAGAACACGATCGAGGCGCATCGCGCCCGTGATGCGAGAAAGCAAACGCAGGGCCCCCGATTCGTAACCCGATCGTCCCGCAGCGATCAGGCGGCGCGACACATGCTGATCGCGTGGTGGCGGTGGAGTGCGGGCAAACGGAGAGGAGAGCCAACGGTTAGGAGGAGAGCCAACAGTTAGAAGAAGAGCTAAAAGCTATTCGTAGTGGTACTTCACCGTCCAGGGGTCTTGGGTCCGTTCCTGCCACGCGCGAAGGCGCCGTTTCAAATCGTCGAACACTTCGGCATAGCGAGCATCGTTGGCCAGGTTGCGCACTTCGTGCGGGTCGGACTCCAGATCGTAAAGCTCGTAACGCGGCCGGTGCACATAGGCCGCTACCGTTCGGCTGCCGAACATCTTGGCCTCGCGCCGCAGCAGGCCCTGCCACGTTTTCGATCGATACAGGTCCGAGGCGAACGGAAACGGCAGCGGATGCGCCAGGTTCAAAATCAGTTTGAATCGCCGCGTGCGGACTACGCGCATCGGGTAATACATGGTGATTTCGTGGAACGTGTGCGAGGCATAGATTTCGTCCCATCCCTCGGGGTCGTCCTGCTCGAGAACCGGCAGAATCGACCGGCCATGCAGGGCGTACTTCGGCCCCGCCGCACCGCAGTAGTCGAGAATCGTCGGCGTGATGTCGGCCCACGTAACCATGGCCCGCGAAACCACGCCCCGCCGCTTCTGCTCGGGCGAGCGAATCACCAGTGGCAGCCGCATGCCGGGTTCGTAAAGCGTGGTTTTCGCACCGGGAAACGGAATGCCGTTATCGCTCAGGTAAATCACCAGCGTGTCGTCGCGGTGGCCCGTTTCGTCGATCACCCGCAACAAATGCCCGAGTCCCTCGTCGAGCCGCGACACGGCCTGATAGTATTCGGCCAGCTCGGCCCGCACCTCGGGCTCGTCGGGCAGAAAGTGCGGCACGGGTATTTTCGCCGGATCGTATGCCACCGGTTTCATGCCCGGGTATTTCAGATTGTTGGCAAAACCATCGCGGCTGCGGTGCGGGTCGCTTGTGCAAAAGTAAAGGAAGAAAGGCCGCGGGTCGTCTTGCTCGATAAACCGTCGGGCATTCTCCGCCATCCGCCGGCCGTAACGGCCGCCCATGATTCCCTGGTTGGCGTACGTTTCGAAGTGATAGATTCGTTCGGGCTGCACGTGAAACTTGCCGATCGAGCAGGTCCGATAACCGGCACGCGCCAGCAGCACCGGCAGGCTTTGCACGAAATCGCGCGTGTGAAAATTGTTGTAGCCGTGCATGTGGCCGTATTGACCATTGGCATGGTTTTGCAGCCCAGTGAGAATCACCGACCGGCTGGCGCTACAGCTCGACGTGGTGCAAAACGCATACTGGAAGCGCGTGCCTTCCGCCGCCAGACGGTCGAGATGCGGCGTTTGAATAACCGTGTTGCCATAACAGCCCGCTTCATAACCCTGATCGTCGACCACGATCAGCACCACGTTGCGCGCCCGCTCCGCGTCGGCGGGCATCGCCAGCACCGTGGCGTGTAGCAAACCGATCACAACCAAACAACCCACCGCCACAAACCGCCGGGTCGCTCGGCCGGCAAGTCGTAGCGTCGCAAGCCGCTGCACCATCCCGCATCGAAAAAACGACTGAAACCACCGCAGACAAAGCACCACATCACCACAGTTTGAAGAAACGACGAGCACAGAACATCTCACATAGGGGCGGGCCACACAGAGGGCACGCCACAAAAGCGTCGCCCCCATTCATCGCGCGAACAATGCACTCCGCAAACCGGCAGCAGCCGGGTCGTTTAACCCGGCAAAGCCCTGCTGGCTCAGCAGCACATCAGCACAACCGCCGGCTGACTACCCATCTGGGCGCACCGCATGACGGCTCGCGATCACTCGGTCGGGCCGATGCCGGCGGACCGAAGCGGCAGGGTCCAGAATAGCAGCGCGCGGGCAGCCGTTCACCATCCCGCAGTGTGGTCAAGCCCCCGGGCGTGCCGGCCATTGCTCAAGAAGCGGACCGCGCTATGCGAAAGAACGTGTGCAAAAGAGAAAAGAAGCGCATGAGAAAAACGGGGGGAAGCGAACTCACACGAGCAGGCTTTCCAGCAACAGCCGCATTTTGCGCAACTCGGCATTGTGGTCGACGCCCTCCATCGGCTTGATGTCGACCGACAGGGCATAGCGATATTCGACCCGCTCCAACTGCGAGACCAACCGGCCATATTCCACCTGCCCCTGCCCCACGCGCACCTGCAACTTGTCCTTGCTCGTGTCGCGCAAATACACGTGATACACGTAACTCATCAGCGGTTTGTAGTCGGCTCCCGCGTGCGGTCCGCAAATGTAGTGGCTCGGATCCAGCGCAATGCCCAGGTCTTTCACGTTGTCGCACAGCACCTTGGCCGTGGTGGGGTCTTCGGTCATACGGCCGATTTGCGTGCGAATAGCAACACGCACGCTGTCGATTGTCGCCAGCCGCACCAGTTCGCGCAGCCGTTCTACTTCCTCGTTGAAGGGCGTTCCCAGTTCGGCTGCCGGAACGGTGAGCGTGGTTACCTTTGTGGCTTTGGCCAGCTTGCAGCACGCGGCAAACTGGCGATAGTATTCATCGCCCTGGGCATCGAGCTCGATCGAGTAGGCCACCGGCGAAAGCCGCTGGATCTCGCGGCAGCGGAGTATCGCCCGATCAACGTCGGCCGCTACTTCCGATGGCCTGAGTTGTCGGCCTCGCTCGTGAATGGCCAACTCGACGTGCGAATATTCGAGGTCGACCAAACGCGAAACAGCCTCGTCGAGCGGCAAATCGGGAAAGCAATCGGTCGTGGCGGCGACGTACACGGCGGGCTCCTTCAAGCAGGCAGGCAAATCAGACGCAGCAAGATGTTAGCGGTATCCCGGCGGGAGTACCGCGAGATCTTACCATCCTCTGGTGGTCGGCCGTACTTTAATCGCCGCACGCGGTTGATGGCAACACCGTGTGTTTCCCGGTGTCTGCGGGGGGCTGCCGGTGCCCCCGGTGCTGAACTGGCTCACCCCCGGCTTGCCCGACTTCGCAGCGTTTCGCGCCCAATGGCCTTCGCAACGTGCCGCGTCGCCCACAACCGCACCTCGGCCGCTCCGGCAGTGCATGGTCTGCCGATCGGTCGATGTGCGCTATGAATCGGATCATTTCCGGCGACAACAGGCGACAACAGCCGTCTTTCCCGCGGACAAAAGGCCGGGGGTCACCGCGCCGATCGGCCACGTTGTTCCCGCATTGCCACGACAATGCATGGCATTCACCTCGTTGCGGCTCAGCGGCTCGAAGCCGTTTTTCTGGCGTGTTGCACGGCACGCGCCCACGTTACAATGTCGGCAATTCGCGCCGAACCGCTGGTCTTGGCAAGATTGGCCGTAGTCGTGGGCATCGAGGTAGCTCGGCCCGCGCCGCTGGCCCGAGCGCGTGGCGGCGAAGGCACACGGCCGGTTTCTCCCACGGTTTTTTTCGCAGGCAAAGCAAGCGATGGACAACAGCACCCCTCCCCCCGCCGGGCAAGAACCTCCCATCACCGCGCAAACGGTTCCTCCCACGGCAGCACCGCAAGCACCGCATCGCCCGGCCCCCCCGCCAAAGCCGCGTGGCAGAGGTTGCCTGTTCGCGCTGATTGTTTTGCTGTTCGTGGGCGGCTTTCTCGTGCTCGCCATATTTGGCGCCGTGGCCATGAACATCGAGGGCCGCGCTGCGTCGGAGGTTCGGGAAGTGCACTTTTCGGGCAAGCGGCTCGCCAGCCACAAGGTTGCCATTCTCCGCGTCGAGGGGCTGATTGCCGACGGCGAAGGGTATCTCAAAAAGCAGATCGACGCCATTCGCGACGACGACCGCGTGAAGGCCGTGGTGCTGCGGATCAACTCGCCCGGCGGTACGGTTTCAGGCAGCGATTACGTCTATCATCATCTCACCCAGTTGCGAGAAGACCGCCAACTGCCGATCGTCGTTAGCATGGGCGCCATCTGTGCCAGCGGTGGCTACTACATCGCCATGGCCGTGGGCGATACGCCCGAGACGATCATCGCCGAGCCGACGACCTGGACCGGTTCGATCGGCGTGATCATTCCCCACTACGATCTCTCGGGGCTACTGGCCGAGTGGAAGATTCAAGACGATTCGATCAAGAGCCATCCGCTCAAACAATTGGGCAGCATGACCCGGCCGATGAGCGAAGAGGAACGGGCCATTTTGCAATCGTTGGTAAACGACAGCTTCGACCGATTCAAAGAGGTCGTGAAATCAGGACGGCCTCATTTTCGCGAAGACCCGCAGGCGCTCGACGCCGTGGCCACCGGCGCCGTGTTTTCCACCAATCAGGCACTCGACAACGGCCTGGTCGACGCCGAGGGCTTTCTCGAAGACGCCATCGACCGGGCGATCGATCTGGCCGGACTCGACAAAGACCAAGTGCACGTGATCGAGTACGAACGCCGCTTCGGCCTGCTGGAGGAAATGCTGATGACCAGCCGCGCCCGCCCGAGGATCAACTGGCAAAGCTGGGTCGAGCGGGCCACGCCGCAGGCCTACTATCTTTACTCGGCGCTGCCCAACCTGCTGGAAACGGCCCCATGAGCGGCCGGAGTTTTTCAAACCCGCTCCGGCACGACGTAGGGGCTGCGATACTCGCGCTTGAGCAGGGCGTTGGCGCGATCGTTGTCGATAAAGGTTTCCGTCTTCGGATCGATAAGCAGCTTTTCGCCGCCCAGCCGCAGGCTGATGTTGGCAAACTGGCATAGCAGCGTGCTGCGGTGGCCTTCCTCGATGTCGGCATTGGGCCGTTTGTCGCCGCGGATGGCGTCGACAAAGTTCTGCTTGTGCTCCGGATCGGGAAAACGGCCGTACTCCTGCGCCGCCACCACCGGCTTGCGGCTCTTCGGCCGATGAAACACCTGCCATCCGCCCCCATGACGGCCAATCACCATCAGGCCCTCGGTGCCATAAAGCTCGATCCGCGTGGCATTCTGCGGCCAATAGGGAATCATGTCGTTGTTGCGCACGCCGGGGTCGGTTTTGAGCATGTAGGGCGTGTACAGCGTCAGCTCGAACGTCATCACCAAATCGTCGAAGTCGAACACGGCCACCTGCGTGTCGGGTGTTTCCAGCACGCCTTGTTCGGCGAATCGTCCGCCGAGCGAGTAAACGCTTTTCGGATAATCGCGGCCGATCAACCAGCGGCACAGGTCCATCTGGTGCACGCCGTCGTTGATGATGTCGCCGCCCGAGTAGCGCCAAAAGTGGTTCCAGACGTTGTGCAGATTGCGATTGTAGGGGTCCAGCGGTGCTGGTCCGCACCACATTTCCCAGTTGAGCGACTCCGGCGGGCGCGAATCGGGCACCGGCTGCGCGTTGCTCCAATGCTTCTGGTTGTAAACACGGGCCATGTGAATGCGGCCCAGCTTTCCGCTGTCGATGTACTGCTTCGCTTTGAAGTTGTAGGGCGCGCTTCGGTTTTGCGTTCCCACTTGAACAACCCGCTTGTATCGCCGGGCCGCCTCGACCATTTTGCGGCCTTCCCAAGGCGTTTGGCTTACCGGCTTCTCGACGTAAACGTGTTTGCCCGCCTGACAGCCCCAGATGGTCGCCAGCGCGTGCCAGTGATCGGGCGTGGCCACCACGATGGCATCGACGGCCTTGTCGTCGAGCACGCGCCGCAGATCGTCCACCGTCTTCGGTGCCCGGCCTTGAACGTCCTCGATCGCCTTGGATCGCGAACCGAAAAAGCTGGTATCGACATCGGCCAGATAGGCCACCTCGCAATCGTCGCGTTCGGCGAAACCGGGGCCCAAAGCACTGCCGCGCCCTCGCAGCCCCACAATGCCCAGCACAATGCGGTCGTTGGCTGCCACGGCACGCGCCTTTCGGGCACGCGTGGCGACCGTTCCAGACGCGGCGGCTGCCAAACCGGTTGTGGTCGTGGCTTGTAGAAAACGACGTCGCGTGGTTTTAGCCATGACGAAAAACTCCTTGATTGCGGCCGAGCAATGTCAGGGAATACGAGCAAAAAGGCAAAATGAGCCTGCCTGCCCCGAACGCCGCCGAAATTCGCCAGCCATCCAGCGACGGCATAGCCAAAGCATCCAACGACAATTTCGCTGCTGCGAGAACCGGTGCGTCGGGGGGTGATTCTGGTGTGTGCGTGTGGTGGGGTAGGAATGCGGCTTCGGCCCCGCAACGTGCAAGGCACCGTCGGAGCACAGCCGCAAGAGGCCCCGTCAATTTCGCACCCCGCAGCATCGCGTGTCAAGAAAAAAAAGTTGCAACCCCATGTGCCGGGCGCCCGGCAAAGCTGCACCGCGCCGCGACGTCCGTTTCTCCGGCTCCGAAGGCACGGCACGACCGCAACAACCAGCGCAACAGGGCCCGGCAACTATCGAGTTGCTTGCGAAGCAAGGCCGTCAACGGGCGATCGCGCTGCCGACCGGCAAGCCGAACAGGGTGCCCTGGCGCTATCGACGGACCGGCTTATTCG
>WGDQ01000622.1 GCA_015493185.1 Planctomycetaceae bacterium | reverse complement strand
CCTCGTCTGCCTTGCCAAGACGCTGGAGCTGATCGCCCACTTCGACGGCAGCGGCCAGCCCCTCGGGCGTTTCGAAATAGAGCTTGCGCACGCGATCCCACTGTGCCAGCGCGGCGCGATCGTCGCCCAAACGGTGCAGGCAAACGCCCACCAGGTACATGGCTCGGGGCGTGGTGCGGTTGCGCAATGTGTCGCGCTCCTGGCTGCGTTGCAACAGATCAATGGCCTGGCGATAAAGCGCTTCGGGCGACGACTCGGCGGCTTCGGCCTGCTGGGCTGCCCGCCGCATGAGCACCTGCGCGCGAAGCAACAGCACCTCGGAAAGCAGGCTCGAACGCTCGGGAATCTGGTCGAGTGCTTCCTGGCAGGCGGCCAGATCTTGCATTCGGAGAAGAATGCGGGCGCGTAGCAACAGCCCTTCGTGCCGCGCCGCGGGCTGGAGCCGTTGGTCGTCGAGGAAACGATCGATATGGGCCAGCGCTTTTTCGGGCGGTGCGTGGGGGTCGGACAAATAGGCGATTGCCAGCAAGCGGTGGATTTCGCTGCGTCGCTGCGGATAGGCGTTCAGCGCCCGTTCCAGAATGGGTCGGCTGGCAGGTGTTTGGCCGCTTTCGAACAGCGACTTGCCAAACAGGTACATGCCCAGTCCTTCGTAACCTTTCGGAAAACCACGATCGTACGATTGTTCGAGATAGCGGGCCGCCACCAGATAGCGCAGTTTGCTGTTTTCGCCAAGCAGTCGTTCGGCCTCGCGTGCGGCCAAAGCGCCGAGGATGAAGGCGACGGTCGAAATCTGCTCGGACGAAAGACCGGGCGTTCGGTTGACGACGCTGGCTTCGTATCGGGCGCGGTTGGTATCTCCGTGATCGAGTGCTTGTAGGGCCCGGGCCAAACGCTGGTCGACGGTAATCACCTCTTCCGAATTGCGGATGAGCAACCAGGCGGCCACGCCGGAAACGAGAATGAAACCGGCCGCGGCAATCGTTACGAGGCGACGGTGCGCATTGACCCACTGCGGCGCCGACTTGAGGCGCTGCTGTAGCCGAGCCAGGCGACTTTGGGACGCGGACGTTTGCGACGCCTCGTCGGTCGCCTGTGAATCGGGCGTTAGTTTTTGCGACGTTTCGTCGGCCACGATTGACTCCTGCCACGTGATCGGCCGATTTGCCTAGGTGCCGATCGGTTTGCTTGTTGCTCCGAGGTGTTTGCTCGGGAGCGAAGCTTGGCCGCTCTGGAACTTCGGATTTGCAAACACCACGCGCGGGCAGACGCTCTTGCCGCCAGAGGCCCGCGGTGTTGCGACCACTGGCCACATCGTGCTGGGCCAACCGGTACGATCGGCGCGCAGCCCCTTCGTGGCGACCTCTGCTCGGCCGACGTGCGGCGAACAGACTGCCGAGCGAAAGGAAGTCGTCCTTCCGAGCGCGGATGAAGTGCTTTTTCCTGCCGTTCACCCGGCCGACGCCGCAGCGCGACGCAAGCCTCCCGTCGTGGCGAACGACACGAGTTCCAGGAAAGGCGGCGATTATGTACTCGAATCGAGCCAGCGGTGTCAACGCACGTTTGCACGCCTCAGCCGGTTGCGGAGAAGATGGCGCGATTGGGGCAAAGCGGCGGAACCGCACGTCCGCCTCACGAGGGTTCCGATGCCGCATCGGGCCCGATGCGGCGACAACCGCAGCAGCCGAAACGCCTACCGCAAGCAACAGCAGCAAGAGTACCGGCAGCGGCAAGAGCAGCAGCCGAAGAAGAAGTGGCAGGAAGAAGAAGGAAGAGAGGAAGGGCTAGAAGAGCTAGAGGGATGAGAAAACCGGGAAACGCTGTGGGCAGCGGGGGAGCAACAAAGAGGGGGAACCGGTTCAAGGAGCATTGCCGGTGATGATTTCCATCATCCAGCGGTCCACATCGGCCAGCATTTCGGGGCTGATCTGCTGACCGCACGGATAGAGCCGCAGGGCCACCTGCATGCCGGCGGCGTGAAAGAGTCGCAGATCGTCGCAAACCTGCTGTGTGCTGTACGCGGTGCTTTCGCGTCCGGCACTGAGCAGCACGGGCAAGCGGCGCGTTTGCTTGAAGTTTACCAGCGGCGTTCCGCCGCGCGGCAACGCGCCGGCAAGGGAAATAACACCGGCGAAGTGATCGGGGTATTTCATGGCGACGCGCAGCGCCATGGTGCCACCGGCGTCGAAACCACCGAGAAAAATGCGACGGGGCGAGATGTTCAGCTTGCGGCCAGCCCGGTCGACGGCATCGAACACGAGCTGCTCGGCGCGGGCAATCGACTCATCCGTTTGCCGCCAGACGACCGGAGGCGTGGGTGTTTTCTCCGAACGATCGCCCGGCGCGATGGCCGCGTAGTTTCGCATGCTGATCAAGGGCATGATGCGGCGCAACTGCTGCTCGTTGTCGCGCGGTCCATGCAGCCAAACCAACAGCGGATAGGCGTAGTTGGGCTCGTAGTGCAGCGGAATGAACAACGACCAGGGGGCATGCCCCGTGCGCCGCTCGAACAGTGCCGTGCCCACGGCATGGGCATCTTGCGAAACGTGCGCGTGATCCGAAAGACCCGAGTCGAAAAGTCGATCCGTCGCTTTCATCGTATTGGTGCTCTGGGATTCGATCGGTTGGTAGTGCAAGGGATTTCAAAACGATTGCCGACCCGCGTGGCACGGCGGGGCCAATGCGTGGCATGCACCGACGACCGCAACGGGGCGATGGTCAAATGTTTGCCGGGGCACTCGGTCGGCCGAATGTCTCGGTGGGCCAGAATGTTCGCACCCTCGATATCGAATCGTGCGGCAAGCCTTCGGACGAGCCACGCCAGGGCCTTCCACTGCCGCTCAGTAGGACGATCGGCATCGAAGTCGCCCACCAGACAAATGCCGATCCCCCGTTGGTTGAACCGCTCGGAACCGGCATGGGCCCCCTGAAGCTGACGCTTCCAACGGAACGTGGCTTCGATCTGCCCATCGGGCATTCCCTGGCCATTGCCGATGAGGAAGTGATAGCCGATCCCCAGCCAATGCCGGCCGTGCGAATCGGTGCGTTGGCGGTGTGCCTCGTCGATCGAGGCTACGCTGCCGCTGCGAGTGGCCGAGTGATGCACGACAATGTATTCCCACTTTCGCGGTGCGACGCCCTGGGCCCACGAGTCGACCGGATCGGAACGGTCCGCTGCGCGGTTGATCGT
>WGDQ01000621.1 GCA_015493185.1 Planctomycetaceae bacterium | reverse complement strand
GTCGTGGACGTGCTGTCTGATCGGGGGCTCGTCGGCCGCGTGGGCTGAGGGACGCGACACGGTGACTCCTGTGCCACGTTCCGCCGACTGGTGGGTAAAGCGGCACGAGTCGATCAACCGTCGAGCCCAGCAAGGCGACATTGATTTGGTGTTCCTTGGCGATTCGATCACACAAGGTTGGAACAATAATGCGGTGTGGCAGAAGTTTTACGGTCACCGCAAAGCGGCCAATATGGGTATCGGCGGCGACCGCACACAGCACGTGCTTTGGCGATTGGACCACGGCAATGTCGACGGCATTTCACCCAAGCTGGTTGTGCTGATGATCGGTACGAACAACTCTGGTGACAACACGGCGGAGGAAATTGGCGAAGGAATCAAGGCGATTGTGGCGAAGCTGCGGCAAAAGTTGCCCCAAACAAAGGTCTTGTTGTTGGCGATTTTTCCTCGTGGTCAGAAACCCAATCCGCTTCGGGAAAAAAATGCGAAGGCCAGTCAACTGGCGTCGGAAGTGGCCGATGGGGAAATGGTGTACTACCTCGACATTGGAGATAAGTTTCTCGAACCCGATGGCTCGATACGGAAGGAGATTATGCCTGACTATTTGCACCTCAGTTTGAAGGGTTATCGCATTTGGGCCGAAGCCATCGAGCCAATGGTTGCCAAGCTGATGGGCGAAGGGCAGTGAAAGTTTCGTTCCCACTGGCAGCGTGCAATAAAAACAACCGTTGTGCGTGGACGATGAAGAGTTGTCGCACACGTATCATTTGCCATGCGGAGCCGAGCGTGGTGCAGTAGGCACGTTGTGCTGCGAAGAAGAGGGGGCGCGGTTGAGGCTTCGCTTGCGAAACCCAACAAAGACGAAGGATGTTTCATGGACGACACGGCTCGTGATTTCTTCTTCCGTTTGCTGGAAACGCCCAGTCCTTCAGGCTACGAGCAGGCGATCCAAGAAAGAGTTCGGGCGTACCTCGAGCCCGTGGCCGATGAGATACGCACCGACGTGCATGGAAATGTGATCGCCGTGAAAAACCGAAACGGTTCGCCTCGGTTGATGTTGGCTGGCCACTGCGATCAGATTGGGCTGCTCGTACAGCACATCGATAGCGAAGGCTATCTCTATGTACAGCCAATCGGTGGTTGGGATCCTCAGGTCTTGATCGGGCAGAGGATGACGGTTTGGACACGTGGTGGTCCCGTGCCGGGCCTGATCGCCCGAAAGCCGATTCATCTGCTTACCGACGAAGAACGGCGGCAGGTGCCGAAACTGAAAGACCTATGGATCGATATTGGGGCCAAAGACAAAGAGGCGGCTGAGCGGCAGGTATGTGTGGGCGATGCGATCACGCTGGAATTGGTGTATCGACGGATCGGCGAGGATCGGCTGGTTTCGCCAGGTGTTGACGACAAGGCTGGGCTTTGGGTTGTGCTTGAGGCTTTTCGCCGAGCTGCTCAGCAACCGTTGGATTGCGCGCTCTACGTAGTTTCTACCGTGCAAGAGGAGATCGGCTTGCGCGGCGCACGCACCAGCGCCTTCGAGATCAACCCGCACGTTGGAATTGCTGTAGACGTGACACATGCGACCGACTGCCCAACAATCGATAAGAAGCAAGAAGGCGATGTTCGTCTGGGAGGGGGCCCTGTTGTTTATCGAGGGCCGAATATGAACCCGCGAGTGACTGGCCGCTTGATCGAGTTGGCCGACGAACACGATATTCCGGTGCAGCGAGGTGCGATTTCGCGGGCGACACCAACGGATGCCAACGTGATGCAGGTCAACCGATCAGGAATGGCCACAGGACTTGTAAGCCTGCCGAACCGCTACATGCACAGCCCCGTTGAAATGATCTCGCTGAGCGACATCGACCACGCCGCCGATTTGCTAGCGCATTTCGCGCGCGGGCTATCGCCTGACGTTGATTTCACACCCTGACAACACCTGTACGCAAATGCATGCGCGATTCCTCTTGAGCTGCTTGATCGATTCTTGACTCAAGGGAACAAGCAGGTCCGTGTTTCCTGGCGAGGCAACATCCTTGTATCGTCGGCAGTAGGTGTTATTCAGTGCAAAGCAACAATCTATCGGTCCCTCGCTTGAACGCCGCTGGGCATGTGTCCCAAAAGCGATGAAGCTGGATGATTTTCGAGCGCGGCTGAAGATCGCCTGTGCTCGGGCGATGAGTAATGCCACTCACAGTTGAATGTTTTCGGCTACACGAAGAGGTGTCGGATCATTCGGGAAATAGTTTGGTTGACAGATAGCGTTCGCCGATGTCTGGCAACACGACGACGATCAATTTGTCCTTGTTTTCCGGGCGTTTTGCGACTTGAATGGCAGCCCAGGCAGCAGCACCACTGGAGATACCACACATGAGTCCTTCCAGTCGCGCCATCTGTCGAGCAGTTTCCATTGCATCTTCGTCTTGAACCTGTACCACGTCGTCGATCACGTCGAGATTGAGCACATCGGGGATGAAACCAGCCCCGATTCCCTGAATTGTATGTTTGCCGGGCTTCAGTTCCTGCCCAGCCCGTTTCTGTGTGATAACCGGACTGTTGGCCGGTTCGACGGCGATGATCTGCACGTTCGGTTTCCGGTTTTTCAGCACTTCGCCCACTCCGGTGATTGTGCCTCCGGTGCCGACGCCGGCCACGAAGATGTCGATCGCACCTTCCGTGTCGCGCCAAACTTCCTCAGCCGTGGTCTTGCGGTGGATTTCTGGATTTGCCGGGTTCTTGAACTGCTGTGGCATGAAATAGTTCTCGTTTTCGGCCAATAGCTCCTCGGCTTTGCGTACCGCACCGGGCATCCCTTCGGCTGCGGGAGTAAGCACCAGTTCGGCACCGAGCGCCTTGAGCATTCGTCGTCGCTCGAGACTCATGCTTTCGGGCATGGTGACCTTAAGCCGATAGCCACGAGCTGCGCAAACAAATGCCAGCCCGATGCCGGTATTGCCACTCGTGGGCTCGATGATGACCGTGTCTTGGTTGATGAGCCCGTCACGTTCTGCCGCGTCGATCATAGCACGGGCAATGCGGTCTTTAACACTCCAAAGAGGGTTGGCGTTTTCCATTTTGCCCACGACCGTAGCGCCGCAGCCCTCAGTGACGCGTCGCAACTTGACCAACGGCGTATTGCCAACGCACTCGGTAATTTCGTTGTGGATTCCGGATGTACTGGTCGAGGCCATGGTGGACTACCTCCACAAAATAGGGACAGACCGGAGAGAAACGTCCCGGCATGTTGGTGCAAGTTGCAGTGCAGATGACGAAAAAAAGATCCGACGCTTTTACTCTAAAATTTCTAACAGCTATGTCGAAGGCGCCAGGTTGAAAGAACCGGAAAAGCTGCCCGTCGACTCCCGGGAGTATAGAGCACGATAGGAAAGCTGGTCAACGTTGGCCGCGCCGATGTGCGACGATAGTAGAGCGCGTGACAGGGCAAGGGGTTCCATGCATCCGCCATGAGGGAACAGGCGTGCTGGTCGAAACGACGCAGCGGCTGACTGTGGGAGCGAGGCGAAAGCGATTTGCGGACGAAACCATTAGCCGGCACCTGTCCAGCCGAAGCCATCAAGCGGGCGAGGTCCAAGGGACGTTGTTCATTGGACGCACTACCGATCAGAAATTTGGACGCTTGATCGTGTCGCGTCGCGGATCGTAGTAGTATTCGGCGACACTGATGCCGAAGCCACGGTTCAATTCCCACTGGGCGCGGGCGGCGTAAGGTGTGCCGGGATGGGTGTCGATAACCGCCTGAAGCAGCATTTTCGAGCGGTCGAGCAACGACTGATGGTCTTCGTGGGTCAAGGTTCGCTGGACCGTATGGATCCGCCACCGGTTGGTCTTTAGCGACTTCGGCTGCTTGGGTTGCTGGAGAAAGGCATCGAGGTACGCAACATATTCGTAAAGACGCATTTGATATGCGACAACTTGTGCAAGTAGCAAATCGTAATTGGCTTGCCACCGGAGCGAGGTTTCTTGATTCCGCTGCCGGGTAAGCGGTTGAAGATGTTCTTCGGCCTTCTGGAAAGCAATAAGCAGTTGGCCTGCCCGTTCTTTCTCAACCGTGGCCTGTTGAGCAAATTCGTCTGGCTTGACTGAATAGTATTCGCGGAGGTTCATCTCTGGATGGGCGTACGGGTTCAGCGTTCCGATGATGTCCCATAGCCGCTGTCGCAAAGGATGGCTGGCGGTTTCAGCGATGTAGTCCTGCCGGCTGCTGAGATCGGGCAGATAAGGCCGCATGCGATCAAGCTCGTAGATGCGTCGCTCGGTAACTCGCACCAGATTGCTTTCTACGCTAGGCAGCATGAAATAAATGCCGCCGGTTTGCCGGCACATGCGGACCAGTTCGTAAGGCCCGAAGCCGCTGGGGTGGGCATCGTAGCGACGCCATAGGCCATCGGTTTGCAGTTGCTCTACGCGAGGCGTTTCCGGACCTCTGCGGATGCGGATCCAGAACACGATCTTGTCGGCCTCGGTCACTTTGTCTTTAGGTTTTTCCGGATCGACCCACGTCCAGCGAATGTGCGCATACGGATAACCGAATACAGCTTCGCGGCCCATTGTGTATATGCGGGCACGCGCATCGCGAGCTGCGGCAATGGCCTGCTCGACGCGGTCGCCGTCGTCGCCTGCTTCGTCCGTGACGATGATCAACGCAATTTGGCGTCGGCCCCGGGTTGCAAACCGACGAAACTCGCGCGTGGCAGCAATGACCGCTTGGCAGACATTTTCCTGGCCTGAGTCATCGTTTGGCACACTATCGATGGCCTGCTGGATTTCCTCCAAATCGGCGGTGGGGCGTGAGGAATGGACCACGAATTGTTGTCCGAAGCTCGTAATTGCGGTTAGCAGAGCGTCTTTTTCTTCGTCTTCGCTGCGCAATCCCAGCTCCTGATAAACGCGTTCGATGCGAGCCCGAACTTCCTGGCGGTCGTCTTCCATGCTTTCTGACTGATCGAGAAGCCAGATGACCAACACCTTGCCTTTGGTGAGCATCATCAGGATTTCTTGAGTGATCCGATCGAGGGCGCCGCCATAGCCCTCGACGGCAGCCGACGGGTCGCCCGGCGCGTCGGCCCCAAGGTCGTCTGTCAGGCGTTTACCGGGTAGCGCGAACACGGCGACGTCAGCAAGGCTTACCTCCGGTCCGTCGACAGATTCGACCGCTTCCTGGCTCAATTGCGGCTCGCCGCTGGCGCTCACTAGTTCACCCTGAGCGTCGGCGACCCCGAGCGACGGGGCCGTGCTGAGCATTGTGGCCGGGGTGAGCGACTCGTCGAGCCGTTCATTCAGTTCTTCGGGCGATCGCTCAATGCTGCTGACGATCTGTGGGGCGTCGTTGCGTTTTGGCGTACTGAGCGTGGCAATCGATAGCAGAATCAGGACGATAGCATGAAAGACAGCCGAGCCGCCCCACGATTCGGCCCAACGGAGAAACCTCCGCCAGGTATTTCGAGCAAAGCCTGCCTGGGGAATCGCGCCTTTGGCCGTAGCTGCGGTAGGCGATCGCCTCGGTTTCTTGGAGGATCGGCGGGAACGTTGGGATCGCGACCTGATACGCTTGTTTGTGCTCACGGGGGCTGCAATCTTGTCCTCTGAAGCAGGCGCGGACGAATTTGCGTGCGTCCCTTGTTCCGAAACGGCCACGCTATTGACTTGTCGCCGGACTGATGGCGTGCGAGACGACGCGCTGACGGCTCTCGTGTTGCGTTTTACCGGACGTTTTCCACTGCCGCCTCCGGTCGTTTCGGCCGGATGGGGTACATCAGCCGGTTCGGGCATGGCGTCGCGGTACCTCCCACGTAAGGCGAAAGAACGATCGGCCCATCGAAGCCTTTGTCTGGCCGCAAGTGGTCAAAACTGGCCAACGCTGCGTTGCCCATTGCTCGGCACGTCCGTGGATATGCCAGCGAAGGAGCTTCCTGAGCTAGCCGATTCTGCCTCCCACTTGCCGACGAAACAATTCTTTCAACAGACCGCCGGATGTTCTGGTCCAATACGACCTTTTCAGACGGGCCTTCGAATACAGGAGCTTTCCTGGACACGTTCGAGGCATCGCCTGAGTGGTTCGACACATTATCGAAGGTGCATCAATTCCGTGTGTTGCACGAACATGATGCGCGGCAGTTGGTTCGCTCGCGCGACGCTGGCTGGTCCCGCAGACGCAGAGACCGTGTGCATCGCACTAGACGAGCGCTGTCCGGATTTTAACGGAAGATGCTGCCGCGATCTTTTTCCGTGCGTTGCGGCAGAAGCTCTCTATCAAAAAGCCGCCGCCATGTGCCCTCCGGGGTCGTCACGTTGGGCAGCCCAGTGCGATGCGGAAAGCTCGTCCCGCGGGAGACGTTACCTGAATCTGCATGCCACAATATCCGGGCATAGATTTAGGAAAAGGCCAGCATCAACAGTGGCTCGCCCCCAGCGATCGACAAGGCACAAATCGCGGCAGACACGCAGAAAAACCGCGCGCACTGCAGTTTATCAGACGCCGCGCGGGCTAGCAAATATTGGCCGACAGTGCGGAAAGGGGCTATGCGGGCGTTCTTTTGAAGGCCTTTGGGGACCGAGACGCCGGTTTGTACCCACCCCCGTGGGGCGCCACCGATGGGCGCTGTTGGCTTGGGGGGACGGAGGGCGATTGAGGCGACCAAAGAGAATCGCGACCTCTCAGGCGGAACCTGAATCAGAACACGAATGTCGACGTCGGAGCACAAGCAGTGATGGGGGCATTTGTTGCGGTGGTACGAGTTGGCGAAAGCGGTCTTCCAGCCACCGAACCCATTGCCAAGATTTGTAAGGAAGGGCACTTTGTCGCTCGAACACCTGCGCTAGAAGGTGTCGGCCCGCCGCGTCGGGTTGGTTGACGGCACTGCCGCCCGCCAGTAAAAGCACAGCGCCGGGGGGTAGGGTCAGACGATGCGGGCGATAAACGGATTGATCGGAAATACCGAGAGCCGCATCGGGCGGGGCCGTTTGGCGACGGCGTTTGGGTTGAATGCATATGCCGGCCACTTCGCCAGCCGCTGCATATCGAAAGCATCCGGTTTGTATATCGAGAACCCCACACAACAACGACGCCTGCTGGTCGCCGACGGACGTGGCATAGAGCATTCGGTTGATTCGACTGAGCAAGCGTTCTGGCTGCGTATCGAGCTGGCCACCTAGTTGCAGGGCACCGCGAAGCTGTGTGGCTAACATGGCCCCATCGGCTCCTCTTCGAAGGCTCCCACCCACGGCGATGAGCAGTCGCTTGTCGTCGAGCATCGCCCAATCGTGAAACAGTGGTGTGATCGATCGGGACGACGGGGTTGATCCAGCCAGTTCCCAGTTGTCGAGCAGAGGGGCAACGTGCGGGAATTGTTGCTGTTGCCAATTGACGAGTGTATCGATCGCTTGCCGTGCATGCGTGTTTTTCTCATTGGAACTGAGCAATACTTCGCGCTCGAGATCCGTAGCGAGACGACCGGCTACGATCTCGATGAGATTAGTTTCTTGATCAGAAAAATCACGTCGGTGACGGCTGTAGACCCACAATGTTCCCAGCGGAATCGACGGGGTTGAAACAGGGACGCACACGGCCGATTGAAACGGTTCGGGGCACTGCCAAGCGGGGGTTGGTCCGTCGGCGTGCAGCACAACCACGTGGCCGAGCAAAGCTTCGAGGTCCGCGATGGCATCACCCAGCGGGCGAGGGGGATCGAGCAACGATTGCGGCGGCAATCCCCAGGCTGCACGTAGTTTCAACTGGCTGGTTGCATCATCGAGCAAATAAAGCGCAGCCGCATGGCATTGCACGGCGTCGACGCCGCTTCGGAGCACGGCTTCGAGTCGTAGGGCCAGGTGCTCAGATTCATCGGTGCGGGGCACAACAGGGACGCTTGCAGCCAGCTCGGCTTCGCGTTGCCAAAGTGCGTGCCGAGTCGAATGCAATTCGTGCAGCACTTCGCCAACCGCCGTAGCAATTTCAACGGCTTGTTCGAGTTGCAAACGAATACGTGGTTGGGCTCCCGAAGCTGGCTGTCGATGTAGCTCCAACCACCACGGCGGCTGATGGCCGAGTTGGTACCGTTCTGAAGACCATGCCAGCGTAGCGGGGCAGCGGCTTGGCGAACTGCTAGCCAGCTTAAACTGCCAACCGGTGGCCCGTCCGAGCTGCTTCAGCAATTGCTGAACGGAGCTTTCGCCATCGGACGAGGAATCGAGCGATGGCTCATCCGGTGGTGATTGCTCAACGTGCAGGCGGAGGTACTCAGGTACAGGTTTCTTTGGCCGATTCATGGAAGATGGCACCAAGGCCGGTAGCCACACAGCGGCGCGCCGATCTGCCGTTTCTGGTCCGGCGGACTAAGGCACCCCGCAACGCTGTTGATTTGCCAAACCCGATAACACGGCTGCTGTCGGTTTCCTGCCGAGCCGTATTTGTAATTCGTGCGGCAGCAACCGGCGAACGCATGCGTATCGGCTTTTGGCTGAGGCGTTGTGGCCTTTCGGACGTCGAGGGTTATTCCTGGTAGGAAGGTTTCCCTCCATGGCGCAATACCGGCGGAACACCTCGTGCGATTCGTTCAAGAGTTGCAACCCTAGAAGGGCTCATAACCCGCGAGGTGCGAATCATCGTCGCGGATTTCTCCCCGATCCCCATGTGGATCGTTGCGGTACCACGCGACGCACGGCCGCCCATCTTCCGTGACCGGCAAACTTTCCATCGGCAATGGGCGCTGCAGAGGTTGAGCCGGCTCACAAGAAGATGCCCTAAACCGGGGCGACGGAATAAAGCGAACTGTAGAAGGAAACCGTTCGGTCGTTGCCACCGCGCAGCGCGATATCGCGATCGTCGAGCCGTCTAAAATGTGTGAGCCAAAACTCGGAGCAATCTGCGAATCAGCTCGTTTCAAGGAAATGCGTCGTCAGTCGTGGCTCGCGTTGGAAGTGGGGCATGAGCGGCGCGAGACGTTTCGAGTCGGGCCACGACGGCGCAGCCGCAGGAATCACTCCAGACATTTACGCTCGTGCGGCACATGTCGAGAACGCGGTCGACGGCGAGGATAATACCTTGCATTTCGAGGGGTAAGCCAACCGCTTGTAGAATGATGGCCATCATCACAAGCCCCGCGTGGGGGATGCCGGCGGCTCCGACGCTGGCCAGAAGGGCCGTGATCGCCACGATGATTTGTTGGCTGAAGGGTAGCGACGCTCCGAAGTGCACTTGAGCGATGAACAGCACGGCCACGGCTTCGTAGAGCGCCGTGCCATCCATATTGATTGTTGCACCTAGAGGCAACACGAACGAGCTGACCCGGTTGCTGATGCCAGCTCGTTTTTCGGCGCAACTGAGTGTTAATGGTAGCGTGGCGTTGCTGGATGCGGAGCTAAACGCCGTGAGCAGCGCGGGGCTCATTGCATGGGCAAACTGCCATGGCGACCGGTGGGCAACGAAACGAAGGATAAGCGGCAACGTGAACACCGCGTGAATCGCTAGTGCGCAGAGCACAGTAAGAAAATACCAGCTCAGCGGGCCGAAGACCCGCAAGCCCAGCGTGGCAGTAGCCGAAAGCATGAGCATCAGCACGCCGAAAGGTGCCACGCGAATGATGGCCATGGTCATGCGCATCATCACTTCAAAAATGGCTTGAAACACATCGCGGATGATTTCGGCCGTACGCCCACCGACAAGCAGCGTGAAAATGCCGAAGAGCAGTGTGAAGGATATGATCGAGAGAAACTGCCCCTGGGCCACGGCAGCCAAGGGGTTGCTTGGGATCATCGCTTCAAGTTGCTGGAAGAGCACTTCTCCCAAACCGGCAGATTCCGGCAGTTTTCCGTCAGCCACGGCGGCTAACGCTTTGCCCAGTCCTGGTCGAATCAAATTGACGAGCATCAGGCCTGTGACAATCGCCAGCAGGCTAGTGGAGGCATAGTAGACGGCCGTACGGCCGAACAAGCTGCCTAAGCGACGCGCGTGTCCCAGTCCGGTGATACCGCTCATCAGCGAAGCAATGATTAGCGGCACCGAGACCATTTTGAGCATGCGCAGAAACAGGCCTCCTAGAGCGTGAGAAGCGTCGCCAACACGTCGGGCTAGCGAACGACCGCGACGCCGAAACCATTTATAGATCTCCGGTTCAGTGGCGGCGAGATCGCCAAGAGTAGGAAATGCTTCTGGCGAAGTGGGGTCGACCACCAAGTGACGCGTTTCGCCAGTGCGCCGATCGAGAACGTCGATTTCGATGCGGTTTGTCGAGTCGTGAATAGCCAAACGTAGGTGTGTTCCGGGGGGCTCGAACTGCACGGCGTATTCGCCTGCCCACCGATTGAGTGCAACACCAACAACGGCGCCCGCGATTGTGGCGATAAGAATCTGCCAGTGAAGGGCGAGCCGAAGCATCCGCATTTTCCTTTCGCGTTGGACCGACGCGACGCGGTGTGTTGTGCGGGGGCTTCGCCAGTTAACGTGCGCCTCAAAAAAACGTTGGGCACCGAGCTCCGTAAAAGAAGCGGCGAAGAAGTGTCGTCGTGGCCATAGTCATCGCGCCGGCCGTGTGTTTTCCGGAGATATGTTTTCCGACGACGCGATCGTTGGCAATGAAAATGCCAGGCAACTATGTGTCGATAGGCAAGCCGACGCCATCGGCTTTGAAGCGTAAGCGCGATATTGCCCACGCACACGTCAACGATGACCTAAAGGCGGTTCCGCGTTGTCCGTCGGCGAGAACCTACTCCTTGATGAGGTCTTTTACGGTCATGCCTGAGGGAATCATGGGCAGCACGTGTTCTTGGTAAGGGGTTTTCACGTCGAGCACGAAGGGGCCATCGTAATCGATCATCTCGTGAATGGCGTCGAGCAGTTGCGATTTATCTTCCACGCGCGCGGCACCACAGCCGAAGCCCTTGGCAATGGTTACGAAATCGGGATAGGCGAAGTCGTCGTCGCTCGGTTGGCCTTGCGCTTCTGGCCGGTCAACAGGACCCAGATACGTGTGAGCCCGATTCGAGTTGAAGAAGCGGTCTTCCCACTGCACAACCATGCCCAAGTGCTGGTTGTTGAGCAACAAAACTTTCACCGGCAACTTTTCGCAATAGCACGTGGCCAGCTCCTGGATATTGATCAGCAGGCTTCCGTCTCCGTCGATATCCACAACGAGCTTGTCCGGATGTGCAGCCTGGGCTCCCATAGCGGCCGGAAGACCAAAACCCATGGTTCCCAAACCAGAACTCGAAAGCCACCGTCGCGGACGGCGTAGTTTGTAGTATTGGGCGGCCCACATCTGATGCTGGCCGACTCCAACAGCCACGATCGTGTCGCGTGACGCAGTGGCTTGCCAGAGCTGTTCAACAGCAAATTGAGGCAGGATGCCCTTGAAATCTCGGTCGTAGTGGAAAGGCTCTTCTTCTTTCCAACGCTGACACTGTTCGACCCAGGGTTGAATGTCTTCGGGCGGTTCGACGATCTTATTGAGTTCGCTCAGCGCATATTTCACATCGCTGGTGATGGGGATGTGGGCGGGCTTGTTCTTGTTTATTTCCGACGGATCGACGTCGATATGAACGATTTTAGCGTGCTTGGCGAATTCGCTTACTTTGCCGGTCACGCGATCGTCGAAACGAACCCCGAGGGCCAGCAACAGGTCGCACTCGTTGACAGCGTAATTGGCGTAGACGCTTCCGTGCATGCCGAGCATGTCGAGCGAAAGCGAATCGTCGCCCGGAAAGGCCCCCAGGCCCATCAATGTGGTGGTGACGGGGATGCCCGTTTTCTGCACCAATTCTCGTAGCTCATTAGATGCATTGCCCGAGATGATGCCGCCACCAGCATAAATAATGGGGCGTTTGGCCCGTTTGATCGCGGCCGCCACCTGGGCGATTTGCTCAGGTCGCGCCTTGTGGCGTTCGACGTGGTAGCCCGGCAGGTTCATGGGCGCATCGAAATCGGGCACCGCATGCCCCATTTGCACGTCTTTGGGCAAATCGACCAGCACTGGGCCGGGACGCCCTGTGGTGGCGATGTAAAAGGCCTCGCGCATGATGCGGGTAAGGTCTTCGATACGGGTCACAAGATAATGGTGTTTTGTGATGCCGCGGCAAACTTCGACAATGGGCGTTTCCTGAAACGCATCACTTCCGATGACCGGCGTACCCACCTGACCGGTGATGGCGATCAGCGGAATGCTGTCCATCTTTGCGTCAGCAATGGCGGTAACCAGGTTTGTGGCTCCCGGTCCGCTGGTGGCCATGCAAACGCCAGGCTTGCCCGTAGTGCGAGCGTAACCTTGGGCCGCGAACCCCCCGCCCTGTTCGTGGCGTGGCAAAATCGTGCGAATTTTGTCGCGATTGCGAGTAAGTGCCTGATGTAGCGGCATGCTGGCGCCGCCGGGGTAGGCGAACACAATGTCCACGCCATGACGAATCAGCGATTCGACCAGAATATCGGCGCCACTCAGCAGTTCGCTGCTGGTGCTTTTCTTGGAAGTAGTTGCCACGAAAACCTTCCTGCGAACAATTCACAAAATGGGCTGATAAACCAGAGCCGGCATTTGCCAACCGCCTCGTAAGAAGCGGCGAACAATGGATTTGGGACGATTCAGTGCAGCATACGGCGCCACACGTCGGGTTGCAACTGCGATGGCGAGAACTACGGAGAATCGGAGAATTCGTTAGCGTACGCAGTATTTTCTCGGAGCGCCGACCTCTTTTTTCT
>WGDQ01000620.1 GCA_015493185.1 Planctomycetaceae bacterium | reverse complement strand
GGCGAAAACCAATCGTTCACCGTCGACGTGCGCGTTGTTTGCGCGACACATCGCAACCTCGAACAGATGGTGGCCGAGGGCGAATTTCGCGAAGACCTGATGTTCCGCATCAACACGTTCGAAATCCGCCTGCCCCCGCTCCGCGATCGTCTGGACGACATCGACGAACTGGCGCAACATCTGGCCCGGCGTCTCCGTCCGCAGGTGCCCGCCGACAAGCCGCTGCTGGACGACGACGCCATCCAATTGCTCAAGCAGCACGTTTGGCCCGGCAACGTACGGGAGCTTGCGAACGTGATCGAGCACGCCGCCATCATCTGCGAGGGCGATCGCATCACGGCCGACGATCTACCGGCCAATTTCAATCGCCGTCGGATCAACGGTCCGCAGTTCAAGCTCTTGGCGCCGCAAACACTGCGCGAGATCGAGTTGCAGGTAATCCAGCAGGTGCTCGAGCGCCACGGTGGCAACAAGCCCCGGGCTGCCGAAGAACTGGGCATCAGCCTCAAAACGCTCTACAACAAGCTGAATCAGGCCGAGGCCCTGAAAGAGTCGGCATAACTGTCTTGGTGAAAAGAAACGGCTTCGCCGGCCGGAGAAAAGCAGGGCCAGCTCAACCCACCAAGGCCGATCACGCGCACTGTCCGCGCGCTGTTGATCCTCGGCGTCTCCGCGCCGTCGATACAGAGCCGCCGAATGGCCGGGCCCTTCGCGACCAGAAAGAGCCTTTTGTCGTCGGTGTGTTTACACGCAACCCCACGCTCGACCACCGGGCCGGTCTGCCAACCAGGGCAAACCGCTGACGAACCGCCCTGTTCACTTCAGCCCCAACGCCTGCCGCCCGCTGTACCAGTGATTGTAGTACGACGTGGTAGGTGTTCCGCTGCGGCGGCCCGATGGCGTTTTGAAACGGCTCTGCTGTTGTTTCTGCTGTTCTGCCTGCCGGCGCTTTTGCTCGGGCAGGGTGTAGCTGTAGTAGTTGCTCACCGGCGAAGAGTTGGGCCGAACCAGATTCAAATACGGGCTCACCGTCGGTCGCTGGTAAAAGTAGCGGTCGACGACGTACTTGCCCGGCGTGTTCGGAGCCCCTCGCACGCCGTAGGGTGTCGTACGCCGCTTGATCTCGCCTCGGTAGTAGTCGGAATAGCTGCGAGGCTTCGACGTGCGCATCGGCTTCTTCTGATACTGCGCCCAGGCATGCGACAATAGCGCCAACATGACGACCACCGCCAGCGCGATCACCGCCAGCGACGTTCGTGGCACCCGTACGGGGCGCAGCCGCAGCCATCGGGTGGCCGGAAGTATGGATGACGCCATCAGAGTGTTCCCGACAAACTGCCCGCGTTACTCGGCCTTTTCGGTCGATGTCTGAGCCATTCCGTCGAATCGCCGCATCATCTCGTGCCACGTTGTCAGCACCGCTTTCGATCGCTTCACGGCGGCCAGCACCTCCGGATCGCTCAGCAATCGGGCTTCCCACACATACTGTTCCCAGTCGGGCGTGATGTGCTGAAATGCCTCGCTCTTCATGGCCGGCAGAAACAGAATTTCGGTGATGCCCGGACCAAGCTGCTCGATCATCTCGATCAACGCCGTCCGCTTTTCTTCGTAGCTGTCGGCCAGCGGTACGAAGCGCAAATCGTCGAGCTTGGGCAGCGGGTAGTTGCGCACTAGTTCGATCACCTCGTCGTCGAGCGGGAAGCCTTCACGCCGAAACCGCTCGACCAGCTCGGGCGTCAGCTCGACCACGCCCGCCGGAAGCCAGTTTTCTCGGGCCACGTTGAGATACACGGCGAAAAAATCAGGTCTCGCAACCAACGTGCCCAAAAACGTCTTCAGATGCGTCGGCCGAATGCCGGCGGCCCGCGCCCGCTGAATCTGAGCCCGAATCTCGCGCTCCACTTCCTCGGGTGTCGAATTAAGCGTTACCTGCAAAATCGTCGACCAGGCATACCCGTTCGGGTCGTACAAGCCAGGCGTCTCGGTGCGTGGCGAAAGAACCGGCCAACGGTAGTTCTCGAACGGGCTGTTCAACGTGATCAGCAGGCCCACGTCCAACGATTCGTGCTTGCGAGCCCATTGGGCGAACTCGCTGAACCACGGGCAGGGCGGCATGGCACAAAGCGAACGGACAAGCCCCTTCTCAAAGCAGTCGCGGCCGACCGCATTCACCTCGTAGCACATGCCCATTCCTTCGGCATTGACGATCAGCACCGGTCGATCTGTCGGATATCCCAACCGTTCGGCCCACGTTTCGGCTGCTGCTTGCGACGCGCCGACTGCCAAAAGAGCAACCCACACGACGGCAACAACCCAGTTCGTCGGCAACCATACCCGTTTTGAAAGCACGCTGGACCGCCCGTCCACAGTCTGGACCTGCACGCGGCGTTCGTTACTCGTATGCCGCGCGTGCCGCACACACAGCCGGCCATACAGGTGGCTGCCCATAGAAACCAGCTTGAAAGGACTCAACCTGTCAGCAAGCAGCCCGCGAAGATTGGGCACACGAAGCGTTGGCCTGCCAGCCGCCTTGATGGCAGCCGCTTTGCCGATAAGCATTTGGTTCACAGAAGAATCGCGCATGGGGAAAGTTCTCCGCTCGTTGAAAGCCGGCGATCGCGTGTGCGTGCGTTCCCGAAAAAACCGCCCTGGCGGCCACGGCCGGCCACGACTCAGTATTTTCTCAAACAGTGTTCGCAGCAGCCGGCGGCGATCATCGCGCCCCGTACCAGAAAGGCGCGGCTGAGGAACGCCTTCGTGTCCGGGTTATCAGCTTCGCCCGCTCGCGAGTTCGAGGCACAAACCTTACCGGATCATGCGTCTGCCCGGTCGTGATACGCATGCTCGGAATAAGGCGACTATCTACAGTCGCCACCACTCTCTTGCTTACAGACGCCTGTTTGCCCGGTGCCTCGACGCACTGAAGGAGCCTTCCTTGCGGTCCTCTCTGCTGTGGCTTGTCCCGAACCGGCTCCGGCCAAATCGTCGTCCGCCGGCCGATCGTCGCCATGCGGATGCAAACAATCAGTGTGTTGCCGTTTTAGCGGGGTTCTGTCTTACGGACCGCAGCACGGCCTTGTTGCCGAAGGCGGTCTGGTTGCCTTCGGCAAGGCGGGATACCAAACGTGGTTGGCATACAACATGCGTTTCAGTGCCACCAACTGCTC
>WGDQ01000619.1 GCA_015493185.1 Planctomycetaceae bacterium | reverse complement strand
GTTCACTGCGGCGCAGTGGCTGATCGATACGCTCAAAGAGGTCGTGCCGATCTGGAAGCAAGAAAACTGGGCCGATGGCAGCAGCCAATGGGTTCATCCCGGCATGCAATCACCAGCAGCCCAAAGTGCGGCACGCAGCGACGCGCACGTGACTGACCGGCCGGCATCGGACCCCGCTGCCGCATCGCGCGGCGCGGACATTCCAACCTCAGCACGAGAAAGCCAGGACCGATGATCCAAGGCCCTTTGGTCGATGCTTTCGGGCGCGTTCACACCAATTTGCGGCTGAGCGTTACCGACCGCTGCAACATTCGCTGCTTCTACTGCATGCCGACCGAGCAGGTGCAGTTCCGGCCGCGGCACGAGATTTTGTCGTTTGAGGAAATCACGCGCTTTGTGCGCGTGGCCGCGCGGCTGGGCATCCGAAAAATTCGCATTACCGGCGGCGAACCTTTGGTAAGGTCGCAACTACCGGCGCTCGTGCGGCTCTTGCGGCAAATACCCGGCATCGACGAATTGGCGCTGACGACCAACGGCGTGTTGCTGGCCGAGCAGGCCGCGGCGCTGCGGCAGGCGGGGCTTGATCGACTGAACATCAGCCTCGATACGCTCGATCCAGAAAAATTCCAGCGACTCACGCGTCGCGATCTGCTTGATCGGGTGTTGAAGGGCATTTTCGCCGCACGCACGGCCGGGTTTCAGGCCATCAAGCTCAACGCAATCGCGGTTAGAAACATGACCGAAGACGAGATCGTACCGTTGGCCCGATTTGCCCGCCAACACGATCTCGAACTGCGATTCATCGAGTATATGCCGCTCGATGGCGATCGAACCTGGCACTCGGATCAGGTGTTGCAGGGCGCGGAAATCCTTCGCCGTCTTGAGCAGGCGTTCGGCCCACTGGAACCCATCGAGCGCACCGATGCCAGCCAACCAGCAACCGACTACCGCTTCGCTTCGGGTCAAGGTCGCATCGGCCTGATCACGCCCGTATCTCAACCGTTTTGCGAGCAGTGCAACCGATTGCGCCTCACGGCCGAAGGCCAGATACGAAACTGCCTGTTCTCGACCGACGAGTGGGATGCCCGGGCACTGCTGCGAGCCAACGCACCGGACGAAGACCTGGCTCGGCTCATCCGGGCGTGCGTGGCAGGCAAGCACGCTGCCCGAGGTGGCGACAGCAGCGAGTTCGTTCGTCCTGACCGGGCCATGTTCCAAATTGGCGGTTGATCGCCGTCACCCGAATTCCGAGAAGGCTAAGTTCGCGATTTTTCGCCTGCCCCCCCCATAGTGGCTCGGGCCGGGAGTACCCCAGAGGGCCCATCGCGGGCGGGAAAAAGATGAGGAAAGCGGTCAACGCGGGTTGCAAGCATGCGGCCAGGCGGCTCGCTGCATGGCATGGAGCAAACGGCTGAAGAAATCGGCGTGGCAGCCAACCGTCGATTCTTCGGCAACATGCGACCGGCATCGACTTGTTCGCTTCACAGCACGAGACCAAAGCCATCCATCCC
This sequence comes from Planctomycetaceae bacterium, assembly GCA_015493185.1. GTDB lineage: Bacteria > Planctomycetota > Planctomycetia > Pirellulales > JAEUIK01 > WGDQ01. The sequence continues at coordinate 1,555 of WGDQ01000619.1, read as the reverse complement.
ACACTTGCTGCTCGTAAGCCCTCGATAGAGACTGCCCATGTTGCATTGCCGGGCGAGATACCCTGCGATGTTGTCCGCCGGTGTTTGGTCGTTGCCTGATAAGCGACGTTCTCCTACGCACGCTGCACACCGCAGCGACTCGCAGATAAACTGAATCTCCAATGAACACCAAGCGCATTTATCTTGACAACGCCGCCACAACATGGCCCAAGCCAGACGAAGTGTACCGGGCGGTGGACGACTACCAGCGAAACTGCGGCGCTGCGGCCGGACGGGGCGCCTATGGCGAGGCGGTCGAGGCCGATCGAATCTTGCAGCAAACCCGTCAGGGCATTGCAGAGCTGATCGGTGTCGACGACCCGTCGCACATCGTGTTCACCTTGAACGGCACCGACTCGCTGAATCTGGCCATTCACGGCCTGCTGGCGCCTGGCGACCATGTAGTTACCACGGTTGTCGATCACAACTCGGTGTTGCGGCCTTTGCGCTGGCTGGAAGAGCACAGGGGCGTACGCGTCACGCGCGTTGGCTGCGATACTCAAGGTTTTGTGTCGGCGGCCGATGTGGTTTCCGCCGTGCGAGACGATACGGCGTTGGTTGCCGTCATTCATGCATCGAACGTCACTGGCGCGATTCAGCCGGTCGAAGAAATCGGGCAGGCATTGAAAGGCCACCGAGCCCTGTTTTTGGTCGATGCCGCTCAGAGTTTGGGCCACGTACCGATCGACGTGGATCGTATGGCCGTCGACCTGCTGGCGGCTCCTGGGCACAAGGGCCTGTTCGGGCCGCTCGGCACGGGCGTTTTGTACATTCGCCCCGGCTTGGAATCACGCGTAAACAGCGTTCGTCAAGGTGGCACCGGCAGCCAGAGCGAACAGGACCGGCACCCGGAAGCGCTGCCCGACAAATATGAGCCTGGCAATCACAACATGGCCGGCATTGCGGGGCTCAGGGCGGCAGTGGAGTACGTACGCCAGCGAGGCGTGGAAACCTTGCACGCCGAAGAACAGCAACTCACCTCGCGGTTACTGGACGGCCTGGCGAAGATCCGCGGTGTGGTGCTCTACGGACCGCCCGACGTCTCGCGACGAGTAGGCGTTGTGAGCTTGCGCCTGAACGGATATAGTCCGCAAGAGCTTGCCGGCCTTCTCGAATCGGCGTTTCGCGTGCAGGTTCGTGCCGGCTTGCACTGTGCCCCCCGAATGCACGGAGCAATGGGTACGCTCGATCAAGGCGGTACGGTTCGCTTCAGCGTCAGCGCCCTGAACACATCCGAACAAATCGACGACGCAGTGGATGCCATGCAGGAGATCGCCTCGGCTGAATTGCCACTGTGAGTCACGTGGCAGCGCGGCAGGCCACAATGCCAGTCAGGCAGTCGCCGCGCGAGAGTAAAGATTCCAAACAGTCGGCTCAGGCCAATTCGGCTAGCCCACGAGGTGCTTTTCCGGCAAAGCCACATGCTTTCAGCCGACGGGTGCAGCGCATATGCTCCAACCAAGCTAAGCGCACTGGTCCGCCGGCTGGGTGCACGTCAGGTTTTGTTGTTTATTTT
>WGDQ01000618.1 GCA_015493185.1 Planctomycetaceae bacterium | reverse complement strand
GAGCTTTACCAACTGCTCGAGCTGGCAGCGCGGCTCTACAGCCAGACCGACGGCGCATACGACGTGACAACCGGCCCACTGACTAAAGTGTGGGGATTTCACCAGCGAGCAGGCCGCGTTCCCGATGCGGAGTCGCTGCGAGATGCGCTGCGGGCAGTCGGCTTCGACCATGTGCGGCTCGATCCAGAGCGGCGTACGGTTCGTTTCACACGCCATGGTGTCGAACTGAACCTCGGCAGCATCGGCAAAGGCTTTGCTTTAGATCGCGCGGCCGAATTCTTGGAAGCCGCAGGCGTGCACGATTTCATCTGGCACGGCGGGCAGAGCAGTGTTCTGGCACGCGGCAACACCGCACTTCGCTCAAGCCCGAAAGCGGCTTCCTCCGAGCAACCGTCAACATCGCACGGTGAGTTTGCCGCAGCGGCCAACGACGACCGTCCGAGTCCATCCGACACAGAGTCGCCTGCTTCCGCACCGCATGACGGGGCTAGCCATGTAGCCACGTCAGCAAATGCGAAAGCTCCGCGCGATACCCGAGCGGACCTTTCTGGCATACAGGAACCCACCGCCGAGGAGGGCTGGTGGGTCGGCGTTCGCGACCCGCTACGTCCGAAACGCCGGCTAGCGCGCCTCTGCTTGCGCAATCAGGCGTTGGCCACCTCGGGCTCGCGCGTGCAGTTTTTTCGGCACCAGGGTCGTCGCTATGGCCACATCCTCGATCCCCGCACAGGGCACCCTGTCGAGGGCGTGTTGTCCGTCACCACCGTCGCGCCGACGGCGGCATTGGCCGATGCACTTGCAACCGCTTTTTACGTCATGGGGCCGAAGGCCGCTGCCCACTATGCACAGCGGCACCCGGAGGTGGGGGCCCTTTTCGTCACACGAAGTCGCCCCGGCGAGCGGGGGCCCTTGCAAACAACCACCGTCAACCTCGATGCCGACTGCCTGCGATGGGAACCGGCTCCGTCAACAGAAGAGCCACCCGAATAGTTTGCCTGTTCGGAGCGTGCAGCGTGCCTCTCGTGCGCGTTCCCAACGATGAGCTATAACGATCGCGGAATTGCACCGGGGCCTGACGGTCGCAACGGTTCGCGTGCCCTCCCCCGCCTCTGTCGATACGTCTGGTTCGAGGCCGGACAATTGGCGAACGGCAAATCGAGAAACGGTCAGCCTTTTTGGCCCTTGCAGCCGCGACCACGCCAACCCTTGACGTTGCGATCGCGGCGGCCTACGGTCAGCCTTCTGTGGGCCGGTTTTCCGCACGTGTCGTGGAATCAGGAAAAACCGAACGCCGTGCTTTCGTGCGATGCTTCGACCGTACGGTGGCCGAAGGAAAAAACACCGTCACCTCTCGTTTTTCGGTATCATCGTGGAGGGTGCGGGTTGGCTGGCTTGACGCCTTGGTGGAAAGTGCTGAGCCTCGGCGACTCGCACCGGCTGGCACCAATACGAGCAAAACACGCAACTGCACAACAACCGGCAGAAGGGATGCGCCGCCGGCCCAGCAGCCGTTGAAAAAGTTCCTGTTGCACGCGGTCGAGATCCACCGGCGCTGCGTGGCCTGATCTCGGCACATCTTCAGATACGCCTGCGATTGGCCTTTTTCAGCTAAACCAGTTTCGCCTCCTTCTCGGCGGCGAAGCGATGTTTTCAACCGACTGCTAACGGCCCAGTCAACCGAAGCCGAGTCGCATATGCCCGAGTTTCCATTTGGTCACATTTCATATTTCGGCATCATCTTGGTGTTGGTGCTTACGGGAATGGGGCTTCCGGTGCCCGAAGAGGTGCCGGTGGTGCTTTCTGGCTGGGCGGCGGCCAACGGGCAGCTCAATCCTTGGCTTGCGTTTCTGGCCTGTCTGGTCGGAGCGATTTTGGGTGACTGCGTCGTGTACGCCATCGGCTATCATTTCGGCCACAACCTGCTGCGCGAACACCGCCTGTTGGCCCGTTTTCTGAAAGCAGATCGCGAAGAACGCGTTGAACGGATGATCCAACAACATGGGTTGAAGGTTTTCTTCCTTGGGCGCTTTCTGATGGGGCTGCGGTCGTCGGTATATTTGGCGGCCGGTGTGTTGCGAATTCCTTTTCGGCGCTTCATCGCCATGGATGCCTTTTGCGCTACGGTAGTAATCGGGTTGTTTTACGGGCTGAGCTACCGCTATGCCAAACAGATCGAGAAGCTGTTTGCCTGGATCCGGGGTGCCGAACTGACCGCCACGTTGGTGGCCGTTGTCGCCGTGGCTACCATTTATGTGCTCTACCGCCGACACCGCTATCGTCGGCGAGAACGCATCCTTCAACTTCGCCAGCGGCGTGCCGCTGAGCGAAGCTCGTTGCGCAGCGGTGCGGCCTACGAGGGCGGCAAGTCGCCGGTGAAGTCGGCGTGAGCGTAGATCTGCGACCCATCTGCGAATTTCCGCCAAACGGCCGCCACCACGCAAAACTGGCCGAAAAAATCGCCCGGCGGTAGGATGTCGGAAAAAGGGCACGCCGGACAGCAACGCAATAGCAAGGGGTGACAGTTGCAGCCAAAAAGGCGTACGTAATGTCCGTGGCTGGACCACGCCCCGTTCATTTCTGAACGGCGTTCAAGCCCTCAGCGTCGAGCGTTTCCGGCCGGCCACCGCGACCATCGGCCCGTTTTCCAACCCTACTGACAAGGTGCACATCGTGAAGTCAGATCGCCCAACAGTCGCAGGCCGCACGAGGGCCCATACGCGATCAGACAAATGCTCGATGCCGGCCAAGCCGCTGTCTTGGCAGACGCAATCGCGGGGCACGAGGCAAGTGGGGGCACCGCGTCGGGCGCCTTCCACCGCGATGCGAAGACGTCTCGTTCGGGCCATGTGCTTTTTGCTGCTGGCAGGCACGCTGATGGCCCCTCCTGTCAGCATGGGGCAACAAGTGGAACTGGTCGCCCCCACGCTGGCGACGCATTTAAGCCGGCTGCAAGTGAAAGTGGTCGACGGCCGCGTTTGGGTGTTGGCCCAAACCGCAGGCGGCACGATCAGCACGACCACCCACCGCGATGGGCGGGAAGAACGGTTGCGGCTAAGCCTGCATGGCGGTGTTCCGGCGATCGACTACGACCAGATCACACAGGATTTCCATCTTGGCATTTCCGTACGCGACGGCCAGTACGTACATATCTTGCGCGAACCTCAAGACGGCACGACGAAGATCGAGCGGGTCGAATTTACGCAAACACCGGGCGAACCCGTGAAGTGGTCGATCGGTGCCGATCCGAATCAACGCCTTTGGCAGGCACCCTCGGTCTGGCACCTGTTTCTCGACCAACCGGAGTTGGTGCTTCAACAGCTCTTGCCAATGCTCGAGCTGTTACGACCCGACTGGCAGCTTGCCGCGACGACAACCGAGACGGAAACCGAGCTGCTTTCATTGGCCTCGCGCTACCCCGACCCGCGACGCGAAGTTTGGCGCCGGCTGGTCGATCAATTGGCAAGCGACTCGTTTGCTGAGCGGCAACGGGCCGATCGGGCATTGCGCCAGGCAGGTCCGGCAGCGCTCGGTTTCCTGCAAAGTCTGGACGTGCGGCATCTCGATGCCGAACAGCGTTTTCGCATCCGCCGCATCGTTGCCGCGGTGTCGAACTACGACGCGGAAGATACGCCCCCGCTCATCGCCCGACGCCTGATCAGCGATCCGATGGTGTGGCTCTCGATGCTCAAACGCCCCGAGCTCGCGAAACGACGCGTAGCAGTCCAGCAGTTGCAGCGCATCTGGAATCGCCCGGTCGACTTCGACATCCAGGCCGCTCCAGCCACGCGCCGTCGCCAATGGGAAGCGCTCTACCGCGATTGGTCAGCCAACTGAGCCGCGGGGACCGTGACCCTGGAACCGTGCCCCTGGACCGAAAAAGCCGGGGATCAAAAGCGCGGCTCAACGGCAACAGTGCTGCTGCTTTCTTGCGCATATGGTGAATCGAATTCGCGCATTCAGCCACACACCGGCACGACAGCCCCCCACGGCCGTTGTTTCTTTAGAAGATGTCCGGATTAGAAATATCCGGAAAAGCTGGCGGTGCTTTACCCGCTTGAGAGCGGGCACCTCGCAATCGGGGCGCCCCTGGGCCACGACGACGATCGACGCGCGGCGCAACCGCCGTTGAATCGGATCGCTTTGCCTTGAGCCGGGGAAAAGCCGGATGCCGGACCGACTACCATCCAGCGTCGCACAACCTTATGCTGCGCCGGTCCGCCGGCAAACAGTTATAAAAGCCGCGATGCCGATCGCCAGCAGGATAAAGGT
>WGDQ01000617.1 GCA_015493185.1 Planctomycetaceae bacterium | reverse complement strand
CTATCGCCTTCGACCGTGGCCAACAACTGTTGATCGTCGTCGCCCGACTCTTGAGCCGCGGCCAGCCGAAGCGGTAGACCGAAGCCCGACAGTAGCACCAGCGCAGCGCATACCCCGACTAGCGGAGATCGTTGCGATCTCAACATGGTGGATCCCCCACAGCAACAGATGTGATGCGTGGCATCCCGCCTGAGTTGGCCACCCTGACCAATCGACGCCACGGCCAACAGTTCCCAACCTTGCCTGCCGAGACGGGTGCTTTGCTGCGACCTGTTTCGGCAGCGCCTGATGCAAGGTTGGACGCCGTTTTGCGACCAAACTTAACGACGCGCGGACGCCTCGTAAAGGAAGCAAACCGTTTTTGTTCGGTTTTTGCCGAGTACGGGGTAGTGCCGCACTGTGCCGTGGTGGCCCCAGCGTGGGGCAAGATCGATCGAGCGGCCGGCCGTGTGTTGGCAAAAGGGCGATACGTGGCGCCTGTGTCTTTCGCCGTGGCTCGCGACCTTTTCTCTCTTCTTCTCTCTGTGGCGGCGGTTCGTTTGGCTGAATCGTTGCCGCGTGTTTTTTTCCGCGAGGTTGCTACGCTTTTCGGCCGGGTTGCTAGGCAGTCACTCGCCCGGGGCGGGTTTTTCCCATGCGATGTCGGGATGATTGTGGGCCGCGTTGGTGGCGCGAGCGAGCACAAACAGCAAATCGCTCAGGCGGTTCAGGTAGGCCAGCAACTCGGCGGAGACGGGTTCGTGCTGTTTCAACGTGACAAGTCGCCGTTCGGCACGCCGGCAAATGTTGCGTGCCAGGTGCAGCGTGGCAGCGCCGCGTGTTCCGCCGGGCAGAATGAACTGCGTGAGCTTCGGCAGTTGCGACTCGTAGTGGTCGATGTCGGCTTCCAATCGCTCGACGTGGGCGGTGGTGGTGAAACGCATGCCGCGCGATTGCGGATCGGGAGTTGCCAGCTCGGCACCGACGTTGAACAGTTCGTTCTGCACGCGTGCCAGAAGCTGATCGACCGACTCGGGCAACGATTCGCAACGGGCCAGGCCAATGGCCGCGTTCAGCTCGTCGACCGTTCCGTAGGCTTCGATACGGGCGCTGTCTTTGCGTACGCGAGGGCCGCCGAAGAGGCCCGTTTCGCCGTGATCGCCGGTTTTTGTGTAAATCTTCATGGTTTCCAGAGCGGCCGCCCGCGGCAGTTCGCAGGGGGCGAAAGGTGGTTGCCTGAAACAGCGCCGAAGTGCGAACGGACAGAACCTCCAATTCTTGCGGAAAAACCGCTTGCCCTGGGTGTTCCGACACGTTTTGTCCGCTGATTCTAAAATGTTCAGGGCATGCGGCGCGGCTTTGATTGGTCGGCCTGCGAGCGGACTTGCAAGCCGCTGGTTGCGTGGTGCGGCGACAAGCGACGAACGGCCGCCTAGAATAAATGATCCGCAACGCTACCATATCGCACCACGTGGTAGATTCCCAGTCGTCGGGTGCCGCGTTTTTTCCGGCGTCGGCTTTCGTGCGAAGAGCAACATGGATGGCGACCGGCGTGTAGCTCGCCCGGCGGCTGTGACAGCGCGTGCGGGAGCTACGGGAGCGCGTGCGGGAATTGCGGCAGCGCGTGCAGACAGAGTAGACAGATGTGCGGCGCGGCAACGCGGAACCGATGAGTGCAGTGAGCCAAACGAAAAAGAAAGAAGCCGACATATGAGCGAGAAACGGCGACATGGCCATGTGAATCGAGCGATGGCAGGTTGTGGGATGCAAGGACGGGATGGGCGGATTGGGCAGGTGCGGGGTGCCGTGGCTGCGTGGTTGGGGGCCGTGGCGTTTACCGCGGCGTTTGGGCTGTTGCTTGCGAGCGGTGTCCAGGCCGACGAGGCGGGCCGGGCGACGATCGAATCGCAATTTCTTTCCGAGCCGCGACAGGTGACGTTCGGTTTTGTGAAAGCCGGCGAGGGGTATTTTTCGCCCGACGGGCAGCGGATCATTTATCAGGCGATCACGCGCGACTACCCCTTTTATCAGATTTACATGCAGACGCTCGACGGCGGACGTCCGCAGTTGGTGAGTACCGGCCGAGGCCGCACGACGTGCAGCTATTTTCATCCTGACGGCACGCGGGTGCTGTTTGCCTCGAGCCACTTGGACCCGAACCTCGATGCCACGGAAAAGGCCGAACTGGCAAAGCAGGCGGACGATAAGAAACACGGCCGACGGCGCCGGTACGAGTGGGTGTTCGATCCGTATATGGATATTTTCGAGAAGGATTTGGCCACCGGACAACTACGACGGCTGACAGATGCCAAGGGCTATGATGCCGAGGGCGCGTATTCGCCCGACGGGTCGAAAATCGCTTTTTGCAGCACGCGCGACGGCGACCCGGATCTGTATGTGATGGATGCCGACGGCAGCCACGTGCGGCAATTGACCAACGAGCCGGGCTACGAT
>WGDQ01000616.1 GCA_015493185.1 Planctomycetaceae bacterium | reverse complement strand
GCTCGCGAGGCGCGAGCGTGGCCTGCCACACGTCGGCGGGCCCTTCCTCGGTCGGAGAGAATTGGCCTGAAATCGGTCGGAGAACAAGCAGAAGATGGCACATCGTGATATGAAACGTCTTCGGTGCCGAGCGGCGAGACGCCGCACGCGGAATGCGATAGCTCGCGGCGCCGATTTGCAGATCGAGCCGCTCGAAGATCGACGTTTGCTGGCTGTGTTGCACGTTTCGCTTGCGGGCAACGACGCCAATCCTGGCACCGCGACCCAGCCGTTGCGCACCTTTGGCGCAGCCATTGCTGCGGCTGCGGCCGCGGTTGATGGGCCCGATGTGATCCGTGTGGAGGAAGGGCTTTACGATGTTGCCGGCGTCGACGAGAGCTTCTTGATTCCCGACGCTATCGAGCTGACCGATTTGCAAATCGTTGGCGGCTACGAGGCGGGCACCATGTTTGCCGGACCGCCCGATCCCGCGTCGTTCGTCGTAGAATATCGCTTTGCCAACGCGGGCGGTCTGTTTGTTGTGCTCGACGACAACACCACGATCGAGGGCATACGCTTTACGGGCGATAGTACGCAAACAATCGCCATTGTTTCTGCCGACAATGTGGTGCTACGCGATGTGACGTTATCCGACGGCAACACAGGGCTAGTCGCATTGCCAGGCGTCGCCGGCTTGACCCTCGTGGACGTGACGGCTGAGAACAACGTCAACGACGGGATACGTGCTGCCGATTTGGCAGGCACCACCACGATTTCCGGGGGCGACTTCTCCAACAACGGAGACATCGGCCTGGATCTCACGGCCACCGGCGCACCGGGCACGCAATTGATGCTCGACCTGCCTCTGACGGCAACGGGCAACGGCACTGCCAATATTTCTGTTGGCGACTTCGAACGCTTGACACTCAACGGCACGACAGCCGCGGAGACGGTTACTGTTGACAACACGACGGTTACCGTGGCAGGTGGTCCGACGGTCGGGCATTTCGGCATCGACCTGCTCGACTTGAGTCTGAGCGGTGGTGACGACCAGGTGACGGTCGATCTGCCCTCGGGTGGCCTGCCGCTGCCGGGAACGATCCAGTTCGATGCCGACAGCGGTAGCGACGCGCTGATCGTCAACGGAACGGCGGCCGCGGAGGTTGTTGCCGTCGATCATGCCAGCGTGACGGTAACGGGCGGACCGACGATCGGTTACAGCGAGCTGGAAGCGCTGACGCTTGCCCTTTCAACGGGCGACGACGACGTGACGATCGACTTGCCCACGGCTGCCCCGCCACTGCCGGCAACGATCAGCGTGGCGGCCGATGGCGGCAATGATCGACTTGCGATCGAGGGCACCGCGGCGGCCCAGCAGATTTCCATGGACGACGTGGCAATCGCCGTCACGGGGGGGCCCTCCGTTGCGTACTCGCAAGTGGAGCAGGTCGACATTGATCTCGAAGGCGGAAACGACGAGCTTGTGGCAACGTTGGCGGGAATGGCCTTTGCCAGCCTGTTGAACGTCACCGGCGGTAGCGGCGACGATCTGATTACGGTAAACCTGCCGGTGCCGCTGCTGACGCGATCTGTTGCGGTGATCGCGGGAACCGGCAGCGACGAGCTGCGCGTTATCGGTACGCCGGGCGACGACGACGTGGAAATCACCAACGGCGCGGTCCGATATGCCGGCGGAACCACCGTGAATTACGCGGAGGTCGAGCTGCTGAACAATCAAACACAGTCGGGCCAGGATCGTATCACGATCAAGGTGCCGCGACCAACCGCGGTGCCCCCGCCTTTGCCCGATGTGGTGGATGTCGATGCCGGAAGCGACGACGACCGCATTCGCTTGTTTCTTGCCGATGCACCCCTTGCCAGCGTTTTCTTGCTACGCGGCGGCGGCCACAGTGGGCCGGTGGGCGACGTTGTCGAGGTGAAGGACATTGATAGCCCCACCATGGGAATTGTCAACAACGCCAACGTGGCAGTCGGCGACATGGCATCGGCCGATCCCGTTCGCATCGAGGGCGTGGAGTGCTTGCACCTCTTGGGGTTTCGTGGCCACGACGTGCTGACGAACAATACGTTTGTTCCTTCGTTCATCGACGGGGGGCCCGGCGACGACACGATCACCGGCGGCATGGGCCGCGATGTGTTGATCGGCGGCTCGGGCGTCGACGACATCATCGCTCGCGACGGCGACGATTTTCTCTTCGCCGATCAGGACGCGTTGGGCAACACGTTTTATGACAGCGGCGACTTTCTCGATGGAGGATTGGGCTCTGATATTTCGGTGTCGTTGGGCGGTGCCGATGTGATCCACAATTCCGAGGTCGTTGTTGCCGGCGCGGCCGATTTCGACGTGGTGACATGGTTGTTGGGCATTTTCCTCGAGGCGGGCGAGGCGCCGGGGTTGCTCGGTCTGGCTTTGAGCCAGCCGTGTGCCAGCACAGTCGACTTTTCCTTGCCACCGGTCAACGAAACACAGCAGTTGGGCGCGGTGCAGGCGGCTGCCTTCGACAATTTGAGCGTCGAGGGAATCGGTCTCTGGTATCGCTTTCAGGCAAGTAGCACGGGGCCCCTGACCGTTGCGGCAACCTCCGCCATGCCCGACGCGGTGCAGTTGGTGCTTTACGACGATCAGCTCAACCCGCTAGCTACTGGTAGCTGGAATGGCCAGCAAGTTGTGCTCAACGCGCAAGTGGCGGCAGGTGCAAGCTACCGCTTGGGTGTGACCGGCAATCAACAAGACGTCTCGCTGACAATTCAGAATCTGCTGAGCACAACCGCCGATGGCCCGTTGGTGCAAGACACCGCCGGCGACGACAGCATCGGCTTCGCCCTCGAGGCCGATGGGTCGTGGAACATCGTTGTCAATGGCATGCAATCGGCATTGCCATTGGGGGCGACGCAACCGCTTCGGCTGAGGATCAACGGTGGAACGAATACGCTGCAATTCCCTGCCGGACTGTCGTTAGGCAGTCCGGTCGAGGTTGTGGTGGCGCCGGGCGCGGTTTTGCGAGTGGCCGACGGAAACTACGACGATTGGACCTTCGTCGCTGCCGCCGGCGCAACAATCGAATACACCGGTGGCACGATTCGCGGGGCCTCGTTGGCCGGCGCCGGAGAGCACCGAGTCACCGGCGCACAACGATTTCGCGACGTGACGCTTGCTGTTGGCGCAACCCTGCAAGTCGCCAACGATCTTCTGCTCGAAGGAACGTCGAGCAGCGCGGGCACGATCGTCGCCTCGGCGGCAACACTTTCCAATGCCGGCCATTTGATTCACCAAGGGCGCATCACCGGCGGCGGTGTGCTGCACAACCTGAGCACGGGCGTCATCAGCGGCAACGGGGTGATCGAAACCACGCTGATCAACGACGGCCAAATCCAGCCCGGCAATTCGCCCGGCGCTTTGACCGCCGCTGCCGGTTGGCAGCAAACGGCAACGGGCACTTACGTGGTGGAAATTGCCGGCATGGCCCCCGTTTCTGAGTTTGATATGGTGCTGGCCGGTGGGCCGGTGATGTTGGGGGGCACGCTCGAGGTGCGTTGGCTCGATGGATACCAGCCCCTCGCCGGGCAGAGCTTCACGATATTGCAACTTGCCGAAGGCTCTTTGAGCGGGGCATTCGATACCATCGTAATCGACGGTGCGGGCCCTGAGGTGCAGTTTCAGGTCGAGTACGCGGACGATGCGGTACGGTTGAATGCACAGCAGCCTTTCGTCGTCGAGCTGGAAGGGCCAACCACGGTTGTACGAAGCCAGCCGGTTTCACTGCGTCTGGTGGTCGACGGCGCACCGCAGGACGAAACGTTCACCTTTGCCATCGATTGGGATGGCGACGGCCAAAGCGATCAAGTGGTGGTGGGGCCCTCGGGCACCGAGGTCACGGGCCGCTTCGACCGCGCGGGCCGCTTCGACGTGATGGTCGAAGCCGTTGGCACGCAGATCGTGGGTTCAATGATCGGCAGTCGCCGTGTGGACGTCGTGCCCTTTGCCCTCGTGCCACGCGAGGGCGACGCAGGCGTGACCGATTTGGTCTGGGGCGGAACGCCCGGCATCGACGCCGTATTTTTCCTGCCACATAGCAGCGGCAACGTTTCGATCGTAGCGCCGTTGGTCGATAGCACCTTCGTTGCGCAAATCGACATGGTTTCGGGCGTGAACGGTCGGGTGATCGCCTACGGAAACAGCGGCAACGACATCATGGTTGCCGAATTCATCGGGCTACCCGTCGTGTTCGACGGCGGGGCCGATGCGGATTTGCTCATGGGAGGCAGGGCAGCCGATACGCTGCTGGGCGGCGATGGCGACGATCTGCTTACCGGCGGAACGCGGCAAGACGATCTTGGCGATGCGTTGCTGGGCGGGGCCGGCAACGACG
>WGDQ01000615.1 GCA_015493185.1 Planctomycetaceae bacterium | reverse complement strand
TTTTATCCCGTGGGCGGCTATGCGACGGTGATCGCGGCGATGGCCGTTTTGCTGTTGCTGTTGCTGGCCGTGCGCCCGCCGCGAAACAAGATGACTCGCCCGCGTGCTTTGGCGCTGGCCGGCTTGCGATCGGCGGCGCTGGTGCTGGTGCTGCTGGCGATGTTGCGGCCCACGGTGGTATCGACCGAAATTCGCAAGCAGGCTGCGACGGTTGTGGTGCTGATGGATCGTTCGCGCAGCATGCAGGTAACGGATGCTTTCGGATCGAAATCGCGTTGGCAGGCATTGCTCGATGCGCTGGCCGCGGCTAAGGAGCCGCTTCAGGCGTTGGCCAACGAGCTCGAAGTGCGCGGCTACTGGTTTGCCGATGAGATCGAGCCAGTGGAGCTGCTCGATGCGGACTTTGCCCGAGAAGCGAAAGCCGACGGCAGCGAAACGGCGATCGGGGCCGCGTTGGATGAGGTGCTTCGCCGCGAAGCGGGCAAGCGGCTGGCAGCCGTGGTGTTGCTGAGCGACGGGGCCCAACGGGCGGTGCCTCCGCGCGACGAGTCGCCGCAATTGGCCGCCCAACGGTTGGGTGATTTGGGCGTGCCGTTGTATGCGTTCGCGTTCGGGCAGTCGCGGGGGCTGGGCGACGCCCGCGACATCGCGATTCAGAACGTGCTGACCAATCCGACCGTATTCGTGAAGAATCGTTTGACGGTCAGCGGCGAAGTGGAGGCATATGGATTTGCCGGTGAAGAGGTTTCGGTACAACTGCGGTTCGAAACGGGCGACGGCCGCATGGAGGTGGTCGATACGGCGCGTGTTGAGATAACCGGGCAGGCGAAGCGGCAGCGGGTTGAGCTGGAGCACGTGCCGCAGCAGCCCGGCGAATACAAGGTGTCGTTGCGGGCGGTCGAGCGACCCGGCGAATTGGTGACGACCAACAACGAGGTGAGCACGTTCGTCACGGTGCTGAAAGGGGGCCTGAACGTGCTGTATTTGGAAGGAGCCGTGCGACTGGAGCAGAAGTTTTTGCGGCGCTCGTTGGGGCGATCGGCCGACATTCGCATCGACTATTTGTACCTCGACGCACAGCATCCCGAGTCGCGTCCGGCGGACCTGGCCGAGCGGTTTGAGCCGGGACGCTACGACGTGTACATGATTGGCGATTTGGACTCGTCGGCCCTGAGCGATCGGGAGTTGGAGCTGTTGGCCGCCGCGGTGCGGCAGGGGGCGGGCTTGATCATGCTGGGCGGTTTCCACAGCTTCGGCCCGGGAGGCTATCAGGCCACGCCGCTGGGTGATTTGTTGCCGATCGAAATGGACCTGCTGGAACGGCAGAATTTCGACGAGCCGATCAGCGAAGATTTGCACTTACAGGGGCCGCAGCCGATGGTGCCCACCGCGGTGGGCGAGCGGCACTTTGTGACACGGCTCGACGATAAGGCCAATCGGCGGCTGTGGCAGCGATTGCCGCCGCTGGAGGGGGCCAATCGGTTTCGAGGGCTGAAGCCGCGTGCGCAGGTGTTGGCCGCCACGCCCGATGGGCGGCCGCTGCTGGTAGCGCACGATGTGGGGCGGGGACGCGTGATGGCTTTCGCCGGCGACTCGACCTGGCGATGGTGGATGCAAGGGTTTGCCGACGCGCACCGTCGTTTCTGGCGGCAGGTGATTTTGTGGCTGGCTCATAAAGACGATCAGGGTGAGGGTGCCGTGTGGGTACGGTTGCCGCGGCGGAGGTTTCGGCCCGGCGAGATGGTCGACTTTACCGTGGGTGCCGAAACCGCAGCGGGCGAGGCGGTGATCGATGCGAGCTTCGAAGTCGAGGTGGTTTTGCCCGATGGGAGTCGAGCCCCTGTTCGGCTATTGCGGGAAGAGGGGCACTTTCGCGGCGCCTTCCGTCAGGCCAATCAGGTGGGCGATTACCGGATTGTGGCACGCGGTCGTCGGGCCGACGAGTCGCTCGGGCAGGCCGCGGCCCGCTTTCTGGTTTATGAGCAAGAGCTGGAGCTTGAGAACCCGGCGGCCGATCCGACGCTGCTCGACAGCCTGGCCCGCGAGAGCGGCGGAGAACGATTGCCGCCCGAGCAATTGGCCGATTTGATCGATCGGTTGACGGAAGACGCCGAGCGGTTCGAAATCGAGCTTCGCTCGAAAACAACGCTGTGGGACAAGTGGCCGCTGATGCTGGCCATGATCGGCGTGCTGAGCGTGGAATGGTGGCTGCGGAAACGTTGGGGATTGGTTTGATCGTGGCGAGAAAAGGCCCGAGCGGTTGGACGGCTTGAAAACTTGAAAGGGGGCAAGCCACTTGGAGCAATCGCAGAAGCAGAGGCCGAGAAGCGTTTGGCGGCGGCGAGGCTCGGTAACGATTCGATTGGCTTCGAGGCATCGCGCACTGCCTCGTGAGGAAAAGGAACACGCCGAGGGATTGCGGCTGCGTGCTGGCCGGTTGGTGCGGCGGCAAGCCGGTGAAGTTGCCAGCGGTTTGTTCAGCGGTGCCGCAAATTCCATTCGGCGCGGCTGTATTTTTCGGCCACCAGTTCGTTCGTGCGGCAGAGCGGCAGGCTGCTTGCGGGCAAAGGCGCGTGGGCCTGCCACGCCTTGCGCAAAGTTTCTCGTAGCGTTTCCGGATCGACCGGCAGGCAGGTGAGAAAGGCCGCGTGATCGCGTCCGCGTCGGTAACGGGGCATGCGGGGCGGCTGCTTCAGGCATTGCCGCAGTTGCGACAAAGGCATGTCGTAGAGCAGCGTGCCATGATAGAGCATCGCACGACGCCGGCAACGCATTGCGTTGCCCGAGAATTTGCGATCGCCGATCGTCAAATCGGAAGTGCCTTGCCGGCGCACCTGAGGGACTAGCAGACGCAGGGCATGCACCATGGTGTCGAGCACGAAACGGTGAGCTTGGTCGATGCGTTGCAAATGGGGGCGATGGTCGTAACTGAGCACGAGCGCATACATAAGACAGCCGGGGCCGATCAGCACGGCGGCTCCGCCGCTGGTACGACGGTAAACGCCGATGTGCTGCTGACGACATTGGGGCAGGTTGACCTCTTGCTCGATGCGCGACGATCGACCCACAACAACGGCCGGAACGTTCGATTCCCAGAGCCGCAGGACCTCGATCGGTTGGCACGAGGCATCGGCCCATTCAAGCAGGGCCTCGTCGAGCGCCAGGTTCTCTTCTGGGCAGGCAGATTGATGATCGACGAAGAGCATGTCCATTTGAAGCGGCGATGCGTTCCGGTGGCTGTTGGTGCCTGGCCCCCTGCCGGCCGGAGCCGGTTTGTGGCGATGTGCGGCGTGCGGATTGAGGAACAGGGCGGGCGTGATAAACGGGAAAAAGAGGAAAGCGGTAGAAAAGAAGAAAAAAATCGTTCGCCGTCCGGGAACGGCCCGCGACAACCGGTAGCCGGCCGGCGACCAGACCGCACCATAGAAAGCCGGTGGTGCCGCTGAGACGCGGAGGAACCGAGTGATTCGCCTTCCTGGTTCGGCTCCATGGGGTAGCAAAGAACCGCCGCGACCGACCCGGGCTGAGGGTGTCTTCAACATCCAACCGCGGCTTCGATCGCGAGTAAGCCGACCGTCTGGTCGTCGGTTTGCATCGACCAGTCGGAGGAGGATTCGCCTGCTTCGCCCTCCTTGATACGATTCATCTTCTCACGATCTCGGGCCTGGAAGCGGTTTTGAAGACACCTTCTGGGCGGGGGACCGGCAGCCGTGCCGGGTGTGCCCCTACCGGCAGTTGTACCTGATGATTATGGTAGTCGTAAAAGGCCGGTCAATCGTGCAGGCCGCTACGTGCTTTTGCCGGGGAACGTGCCTGCCGGGATGGATGGGGCCAACAGGCGTCGCGAGCGGCGGGCCGTGTTTGCTTGGCGGGGGCCGTGTTTGATTGTGCCGCGGGATGTTTGTGGCGTTTCTTTGCGTGAATGTCTTTGTGTGAATGATTCTTTGAGTCGATAGTTGCCCATTTCTTGCTTTCTTGCGCTGGGTTGTTTCTTGCGCCGGATGATTTGCCATGTCGCAGTCGAATTCCGAGCCCCGTCAGCCACTTTCGCCCGACGACGCGTTGCCGCCGGTCGAGCCGCCAACGGCGGGGTTCATTGTGCAGTTGTTTGTGGTTCCGGCGGTGATCGTATCGATCATTGTGGCGCTGTGGTTGATGTTCAGTTGGTTGGCCCACATGGGCGATAGCCCAGACCGATATATCGAGGCGCTGCGGCGAAACAATCCGGCCCGTTGGCAGGCGGCGTCGAGCCTGGCCGACGCGCTGCGTCGGCGTGGCAACGAGCGGTTGAAGCACGATGCCCAGCAGGCCGGCGCCCTGGCCGAACTGCTTTCGGAAGAGATCGACGATACGCAGCGGGCCGGCAACCAGAACGAGATCAAGCTGCGGGCCTTTTTGGCCCGGGCGTTGGGTGAGTTTCGCGTGCCCGATCGGGTGTTGCCGGCGCTGATCAAGGCGGCCACCACGCAACGCAACGACGACGAGCTGATGGTGCGACGGGCGGCGATCGAGGCCATGGCCGTGCTGGCATCGAACATCGGTCCTGAAGCGTTTCGGGAGCAGCCCGAGGCGCTGGAAACGTTGCTGCGACTGTCGCGGGACGAATCGTCGACGATTCGCTCCGTGGCCGCCTATGCACTGGGTGTGGTGGGTGGCCGGCAGGCGATCGAGCGGTTGGACAAAATGTTGAGCGATGCGCACCCGAGCGTTCGCTACAATGCGGCCACGGGACTGGCTCGGCACGGCCGCGAGGAGGCGGTTGATGTGTTGATCGAGATGCTCGATCCCGAGTTGGTGCCGCTGCGGGACGAGCCGGTCGACGTTGCCGTTCAGGCCGGGCGGCGTTTTCAGATTCAGAACACCGCGTTGCGGGCGATCCGAATTCTGTATCAGAAGGCGCCCGAGGCGGACACGCAGCGAGTGTGCGACGCGGTGCGCAGGCTGCTGGCGCAAACGGCCCCGGAAGAACGTACCCACGTGGAAGCCAAGTCGTTATTGTACGAACTGGAAAAGCGGCAAGCGGTGGCCGGCTGAAAACTGCCCGCCGAGACGAAGCGTGTGGGCGCGTTGCGGACCGGTATTGGCGCGCGAGTTGCTAAAGACATTGTTTTGTTGTCGGCAAACAGAGCGGGCAGGGGGCCCATGCCAGTCGCTGGCCCCCGTAGCACGCGAATTTGTCCGGCGCGGTGGTGCAGCGAGCGCTTTGGCACGCGTTGACGTGCGAAACGCACCGAGGATGTGAAAAACCAAACCAACCCCTTGACTGTTCAGGAGGAGAACTTATGGCTGCGAATTCCAACGAAGTGATCGAGATGCTGAAGCATTCGTACAGCATGGAAATCGAGACGGTGATGAACTATCTGGCCAACAGCATCAATCTGGATGGTGTGCGCGCCGAGGAGATCAAGAACCGATTGGCCGCTGATGTAAACGAAGAGTTGGGCCACGCCATGCAATTGGGCAATCGGATCAAGCAGTTGGGAGGTCAGGTGCCCGGCTCACTGGATGTGACGCTTTCGCAAAAGCACTTGCAGCCGCCGGCAGACACGACCGACGTGGTTGGCGTGATTCGCGCGGTGATCGAAGCCGAACAGGCCGCCATTGACCAGTACAAGAAGATCATTCGCGCTACCGAGGGTGACGATTACGTGACCCAAGACCTTTGCGTCAAGCTTTTGGCCGACGAAGAGCAACACCTGATTCTGTTCAAAGGTTTTCTGAAAGAGTATGCCAAAGAATCGTGATTCGAGGTTCTGCAAAGCCAGTCGGTTCCGGCCCGGCGGCGAGCGGGCCTGGGGCCGAAAAACGGGGTGACCAGATATCGGCCCGAATCGCGAAAAACTTCAGCGAAAATTGGTTGCCGCAAGTTTCGTTGGCACAACCGGTTGCGGTGTTCGGGTCGGCGCCTGTTAAACTTTTCCGTTTGCCGGTGCCGAAATCGTCCGCCACACTCTTTTGAAGGGCTCTCGTTTTTCCGCAATGAGAACCTTGCCCGCTGCGGAAGCCGCAAGACGGCCAGCCATCGGCACGGAGGCATAGACGACGCGCGAAGAACCAAGGACCGGTTTGGCCTGGGCCGGTTTTTGGGCTAAAGGCCCCCTTGTTTGGGCCCGGCGGCGCGTGATTTCGAGGCATTTGCCAGTCGTCTTCGCCAGAAGCAAAGAAAAGACGAGATGCGGCGGAGCGGCTGCCTCTTCGCGGAGCGAGAGAAACCAGCCCAGTGGTTGGGATGGCCGAAGCGGGCGGCACGTGTCGCCTCGGTTGTTTCGGCCAGCGGATGAAGCAGTTCACTCGAGGCTCTTGAGCCAATCACACCCATTTCTATTTCCTCTTCCAGGCACGAAACCGGGATTAGTAACGATGTTACGAGCTTTGTTCGCCGTGGCAGTGGTCGGAAGCGTTGTCTCGCACGCTCGGGCGGATGCGTTCTTTCCCGCCGAGTGTGGAGTGACCACTCAGGTGTATCGACCTGTGTGCGAAACCTACTGGGAAGAGCGCCAAGTGACCGCCTACCGGGTGCAGTGCGAAACGGTTTACGAAGAGCAAAAAGTAACCACCTACCGACCGGTCTGGGAAACCGAAATGCGCGAGCGCCGCTACCGCGTAGCGCGGCAGGTGGCCGAAACCGCGGAGCGAGAAGAACGTTACAAGGTGCTGCGTCCGGTGTGGGAAACGCAGTATCGCGATGCAAGCTATACCCGTGTGCGCTACGTGAATGAGACCAGCGAACGGGAAGAGCGATATAAAGTGTTGCGTCCTGTTTGGGAAACGCACGAACGCGAAGAACGCTATACGGTGCGGCGCCCCGTGTATGAAACGGTGGAGCGTGACGTTGTGCAGACGGTTTGCGAACCGGTTACCACCTACAGGCCGCAGGTGGTGGATCAGGGCACGTTTGAAGATCAGATCGTCTATCGCCCGGGGCGTGTGCGCTACCATTTGGAGTGGCGCCGTCGTGCCTGCGTGGTCGATCCGCTGACGGGACAGGCCACGTTGCAGCGAGGCGGTTTGCAGTGGGTGCCGTATCAGGGGCCCGGGCGTACCGAGGTGCAGCGGGTTTACCGGCCCAATCTGGTTACGGTGCAGGTGCCGCAAACCACGTATGTGCAGCGGCAGATTGTTCAGAAGGTGCCCACGCAGGTGGTGCGATGGGTTGAAGAGCAGCATGTTCGCAAGGTGCCGGTGCGTGTGTGCCGCATGGTCGAAGAAGAGCACGTTCGCAAGGTGCCGGTAACGGTTTGCCGCCCTGTGGTCGAACGCGTGGAGCAGAAGGTGCCGGTGCGTGTGTGCCGCATGGTTGAGGAAGAACACGTTCGCAAAGTGCCGGTGACAACGTATCGAACGGTGATCGAGGAACGCGTGGAGCAGGTGCCGGTGCGTGTGTGCCGCATGGTGGCGACCGAAGAAAAGCGACTCGTGCCTCGCGTGGTGGAAAAACGCGTTCCGGTGACGTACACCTACCGCGTTCCGCGAACGGTGGTTCGGTACGAACCGGTGGTGCCGACCTACGTGGAACCGAGCTGTGCGGTGACGGTCGAGCCGAGCTGCGCGTCGGTGGTTCCGAGCGCGCCGGTCACGACGAATTACCCGCCCGCCACGACCGGCTCGGCAAGCAGCACGCAAACGCGTCGTGAACCGACGCCTGCTGAAGGAAAGGCAAACGGCAGCAAAGCGAAAGTCAATAACGGGGAAGAGACCGAGAAGCCACGGCTCGAACCCGGTACACAGGTGCCCCCTGAAGAGCCACCGCAACCGACGGAAGAACCCGACGCCTGAGGTCCACAGGGCGCAAAACTTCCGACACCGACCGCATGGCAGGCTGACCGATGATCCTGCTGCTGGGCCGCGGTTTTGAATCGAAACGCCGCAGGCAGTGGCCAAGGCCGGACCGGGAAGAATCGTGAGTTCGGCCGCATGGGTGGGACGACCCGCGTACCGCGCCTCGATAGACGATAGACCGCTTTGATAGCTGGTCAACGGAGGCGCGAGCGACGGTGTGAGGGAATTGACGGCGCGACGACGAGCATTGACAGGTTTTCAACCGCCGGGGCCACGACGGCTTTTTCGGCGGTTTTGCTTTGCGCCGCTGCGGAGAGCCCGAGGTTTTCTCTCGGGATGTGAAGTGGTGCGTGGGCGGTTTGACAGCCTTGGCCTGCGCGTTGAGACTGAGCGGGGCGGTGCGGCTGCGTTTTGTGCTGGCCGTTGGCAGGCCGTCCGGTCGTGGGTTGTATTGGCCGCGGGTTGTGTGGTCCGCAGTTGGTTGCCGTAGTTGGTTGACTGTGCCCGACTGGGAAAGAAATTGACGAAGAAGGAATGCGTTGGACGATGCAGGGAAGCGACGAGTGCGGGCGACCGGAACCCTTGGGCGAGGGCGAAGCGGCTGAGGCATCGGTCGCATCGTCGGCCGAACACGTTTTGCACGGGCGGCGAGTGGCCCTGGTGGGGCGACTCTCGGGAATGCCGCAGCGAGAGGCCAAGCCGTTGGTGGAGCGGCACGGCGGACGCGTGGTCGACTCGCTCGACGACGGCCCGGATCTGGTAGTGGTGGGCGAAGATGATTTTCTTGCCGCGAAGCCGCAGCACATCGAACGCCTGGCACGGCTGGCCGAGATGCAATCGGATGCCGATGGCGTTGAATTGATCTCGGAAAGCGATCTTTGGCAGCGACTGGGGTTGATCGACCCGCAGTCGGACGTTCGGGGGCTTTATACTCCGGCGATGCTGGCCGATCTGTTGGGTGTTGAGGTGGCCGTGGTGCGCCGCTGGCACCGCCGCGGATTGATTCGGCCGGTTCACGAAGTGCGCCGTTTGCCGTATTTCGACTTTCAGGAGGTTACCACGGCCCGCCGGTTGGCCGAGCTACTGGCGGCTGGCGTGTCGCCCAAGTCGCTCGAGCGGCAGTTGGCCGCCTTGGCTCGCTGGCTGCCACAGGTCGAGCGGCCGCTGGCCCAGTTGTCGGTGATTGTTGAAGGGCGCGATCTGCTATTGCGCTGCGGCGATGGTTTGGTAGACGCCCGGGGGCAGCGACGGATCGACTTCGATCAGGCGGGATCGGCGACAACGCGGTCGGTGCGAGTCGCCTGCGACGCGGTCGAGCAGGAAACACCACCAACGGCCGATGCATTGGTACACATGGCCGAGCAATTGGAGGACGAGGGACAGTTGCACGCAGCGGCCGAGATGTATCGCGCGGCACTGGCCGCCGCGGGGCCGGACGCATGGACCTGTTTTCTTCTGGCGGAATTGCTTTACCGATTGGGCGAGACCGGGGCGGCCCGTGAACGGTATTACATGGCCATCGAGCTGGACGAAGATTTCGTCGAAGCGCGTGCCAATTTGGGCTGCGTGTTGGCCGAAGGGGGCGAACTGGAACTGGCCGCCGCCGCGCTGCGGGGTGCGTTGAAGTATCATCCCGACTTTCCTGATGCGCACTATCATTTGGCGCGCACGCTCGACGAAATGGGAGAGCGCGAAGAGGCCGACGCGCATTGGCGCCGTTTTCTTGAGCTGGCACCCACGAGCCCTTGGGCCGATGTGGCCCGCCAACGCACGAGCCAGTGACGCGGGCGGTGCGGACGGAAGACACGTGCCGAGGCGATCGGTAAGGCGCCGTCTGCCGCCTCGGACGAAGACTTGCGTGCAACGTTGAACCCGTTGAGACGGGTGTGGGCCGACGCTTTCAGACCGGCTTTTCAACGAGGACGCCGAGGCGCGACGCTCGCCGACGGTTCAGCGTCTGCGTTGATCGCTGCCTGGACATCGGCGGAACGCCATCCGGCCGACGAGTCGGTTTGGATGCTTAGCTCACGGACACGATCGGCGAGCTGGTCGCACTG
>WGDQ01000614.1 GCA_015493185.1 Planctomycetaceae bacterium | reverse complement strand
TCATCGTGTGGAGGCAACAAATGAAAGATTCCTTGCATGCCGAACGGACGGCCTCGCGCCGGTGCAACGACAGGCAGTCCCCCTGTGCGGCACGAGCGGACAGCTTTCGTTGCGGGCGTGCGACTCCTGTTGTCGGCCGTCATGGCCTCTTACACGCCCGGATCATTCCCGCTATTCGCACTGTGTCCGGATTCTAGGCGATTGGAAGGAGGCCCGAAAGCTGCGGTGCGCTGCCAACATCCGGCGGACGTGCGGGGAATAGTGTCGCCGGACCTCGCTGGGTTGACACGGGCAAGGCAGGGCTGTCAGAATAGGACCGGTTTGATGAAGCTTTTGAGCCCTGGGGGCATGAGAATCGGTCGAGCGGGACGAAACAGGGCCATCGGAGACTCTTTAAGCGTGCTTGGCTGCGCCAGTTCGGCACGGACAGGGTCGGCCGGACGGCGGGCACTAAAGTTTCGTCCGGTTGCGGGATGATTTCTGTGTCACGTGGCGGCCTGCATCCCGAAAGCGGGAAGGCGACTGACGGGGTAGGCCGTGCGGTTCTTTTCTGGGTGAATCTGCAACAACGGGAGGTGACAGTGATGGGGCGATTCCTTGCAGGGTGCTGTCTGGCACTGGTACTAGTAGGCTGTGGGGGCGCAGGATCGCAGGCGGAGAAGGAATTAGGTGGCGGACCGGCACCTTTGGAGTGGCCGGCCTTGGATACTTTGGAGGCAGACGCATTGATGGGCGTCCAGTATGCGCTGGAGCAGGATGACATCGCGGGCGCCAAGGAAGAAGCGAAGGGCGAAGAGTTCAAAGCAGCGGTGGAGGCCTTCGAGAAGGCCGAGGTTCCTTCAAAGGTGACGCCGCAACAGAAGGAGGAAATCGTCAAACAGCTGAAAGCGCTGATGGAGGCAGCCAACGGCGACGACGAAGCCTTTAAAGAGGCGCTGAACAAAGTGAACCAAGCCATCAAGGCGGCGCGGGGCGAGTAGCCGGTCACGAGTCGTGGGGCGGTCTTACCTACCACAACACAACATTCTCTGTCCCGGGTGATCTCAGCGTGGCAAGCTGCGAGGAGAGCCAACGGCGGTGCCGGGGTGCTCACCTCGCGGGCCTCCCGGCGGGGCCTGTTCCTGGGACAGGGGGCCGAATAACTTCCCACCCGAAATCTTCCACACTCGTCAGCACTTTGACTGTATTGCTGTCTTACCTCGCCAGATGCGCGTACGGTGCGCGCGTCTCCGTGGCCCTTTGAGTTGTGGGTCAGGTTGGGAAACCTGCCCCACGTTAGAGAGGGCACGCATAGGGTACGCGCTTGTAGACGCGTCCTTTATCCAATTGTGTTGTTGGTCTTTCCAGAGGAGGTCATTTATGCCTGAAGTCACGACACGACATCGGCGACGAGCTTTCACGCTGATCGAACTGCTCGTCGTCATCGCCATCATCGCCATTCTGATCGCTCTTCTGCTGCCCGCGGTGCAGCAGGCACGCGAGGCTGCGCGACGGAGCCAGTGCCGCAACAACTTGAAACAAATTGGTTTGGCCCTGCACAACTATGCTGACACTTTTGCGGAGAACTTTCCGCCTGTGGTGACGTGGCAGAGGGGGAATCCCACCCAGTATTGGGCGGGCAGTTGTCGGCCCTGGACACGTTCGCCGGGGTATAGCTGGCGAGCCCGCATCCTGCCTTACGTCGAACAAGCGGCCTTGTACGACCGTTTGCACTGGGGAGAGATTGGATTGCACGGCTGTTTCGGCGGCACGCCCCAGCAACGGGCCGATGTCAATTTCGTGCGGCAGCAGATCATCCCAGCGTTCCTTTGCCCTTCTGACCCGACAGACCCGGTTCTGTCCGGCCGGGCTGGCACGAACTACGCGGCGATGAAAAGCGACGGGCGGCACACGAGGAATGTTTGCGGCATGACCGGAGCTGCCCGGCACATGTGGGTCAACAAGCAGAATCGCGGCGGGCTTCCCCACCAGGGGCAGGCCATGCGGGAATACACCGATGGCCTGAGTAACACAATCATGGTTGGAGAGGTGTTTCGGGGGAAACAGTTTCGCCGGATGTGCGGCAGCGGCTCCAATCAAAACGGTCGCCGTTGTTGGATGTGGCTGGAGTCTACCGGTTGGTGCGGCGTCGACGCCTCTCGTCCGCCGAACGATCCAAGACGTGACGAGATCACGTGGACCGACTCGGTCAATAGCGGCAACTATGGCTTGATGCCCATGTCGAGTCC
>WGDQ01000613.1 GCA_015493185.1 Planctomycetaceae bacterium | reverse complement strand
TCATAGGAGTATGTGGATTGGGGGCCGTAGGCGTATCGTAGGGGAGTGTCGGGCGTTCGATGTCTACAAGACCGTCGGGCGGAAACCACTCGGGCAAGAGACGAATAACGGCGAGGTAGCGAGGTTCAGAACACGATGAAACAGCATTGCCGTCGAGATTTTTCGCAGCACATGGGCTACGGCCGGTGGATTGTGGTGGCCGCGGCCGTGGCCTGCATGGCGGCCGACTGGCCGGGCTTTCGTGGTGCCGATGGTTCGGGGCGATCGGCCGATGTGGGGTTGCCCGAGTCGTGGAGCGCCAGTGAGCACATCCTCTGGAAAACCGAATTGCCCGGTGCGGGCGCTTCGAGCCCGATCGTGGTGGGCGATCGACTCTTTCTGACTTGCTACAGCGGCTACGGGGTCGATCCCAACGATCCGGGTGATCCTGAAAAGCTCAAGCGGCACGTGTTGGGCTTGTCGCGTCGCGACGGCCGGGTGCTATGGAAGCACGAGCCGCCTTCTCGGTTGCCCGCACAAGAATATGAGGGGTTTTTGACCGAGCATGGTTATGCGTCGAGCACGCCGGTGTGCGACGGCAAACGACTTTATGTTTTCTTCGGCCGCTCGGGTTTGTTCGCTTACGACTTGGATGGCAAACCGCTCTGGCACGCTGAGGTGGGCGACGGTAAGCACGGTTGGGGCTCGGCCGCTTCGCCGGTGGTGTTCGAGGGGCTGGTGATCGTGAACGCCTTTGTCGAAAGCCGCTCGTTGATCGCACTGGATGGCGAGTCGGGCAAAGAGGTGTGGCGCCTGGGCGGACTGTCGCGTAGCTGGAGCACGCCCATTGTGGTGGCCGCGGCCGATGGTTCACCTGAGTTGGTTCTCAGCATGCAAGGTCAGGTGTGGGGCATTGATCCGACCAGCGGTGAGCGGCTGTGGACCTGCAAGGGAATTGACGACTACGTGTGTGCTTCGCCCCTGAGCAAGGGCGACGTGGTTTACGTGATTGGCGGGCGCCGTGGTCGGGCGTTGGCCATTCGTGTGGGCGGCCGCGGCGACGTGACCGATACCCACCTGATATGGCAGGCCGATGTCGGCTCGAACGTGCCCTCGCCGGTTGTGTGGGGCGACCACCTTTATTGGGTCGATCATCGCGGGCTGGCCTATTGTCTCGATGCCGCGACGGGCGAGGTGGTGTATCGAGAGCGGCTGCGTGGGGCGGGCCGCGTGTATGCCTCGCCGGTGGTCGCCGATGGGCGGCTGTATGCCGTGACGCGCGAGCGAGGCACGTTTGTCGTAGCGGCTTCGCCAGAGTTCGAGCTGATCGGCGTCAACGATCTTTCGCCCGATGCGTCGATCTTCAACGCCAGCCCGGCGGTAGCCGACCGAACGATCTATCTGCGCTCGAACCGGGCCGTTTACGCGATCGGCAGCCGCTGAGGTTTCACGCCCCTACGGCTTGCCCTCGTTGCGGTCCGTGAAGCGGCCCGTGGGGGTGAACCATGCCTTGCCCCCGCGGCCTTGCCCCTCGCGCGGTCCGAGTGTCGTGCGCCACGGTAGGCGCCCCGGCGGGCAACGTCGGGCCGGTTGCCGGGGCCAGTTTCGTGCCCATTTGCGCGACGCGGCGGGCGTCTTGTGATTCAGAGGGCTTCGACTACACTGACGTACTTTACCGGTTCGCAGCTTTCATTCCATTGAGCAGAGCGGGCGGACGTTTTCGGCGAAGCTGGCCGGTTTGTTGCTCGGTGTCGGTGTTGGCGGTGCTGCCGGGCTTGGGTTCCTGACGATGTCGGCGCCGGCATGTGTGGCGATGTCGTCGGTATGCGTGGCGATGTTGCTGTGGCTGGCACTGTCCGTACGACTGGCGAGGCGGCGAGCGATTGCGATAGCGGGGGTGTGAAGCTCGCGCGTTGATGGCCGATGATACGCGTCCCCGGTGGAGGAGACATACCAAATCATGGCAAAGAAATACCGATTCAGCTTTGGCCCGTGGAACATTTCTCCGGGTGCCGATCCGTTCGGGCCGCCGGTGCGGGCTGAGCTGCCGTTTGCCCGCAAGGTGCGGATGTATCGGAAGCTGGGTTTTACGCACATTCAGCTTCACGACGACGATGTGGTTCCGGCCGACTGGGATGCACGGCAAACCCAACGCGGCGTGGCCAAAGTGAAGAAGCTGCTCGATAGCGAAGGGCTCACGGTCGAGTTCGTAGCACCCCGCTTGTGGGAAGATCCTCGCACGATCGACGGAGCGTTTACGGCCAACCGACCGGCCGACCGTCGTTATGCCCGCGATCGATCGCGTCGGGCCATCGACATTGCCCGCATGCTCGATTGCGACTTCATCGTGCTGTGGCCGGCCCGCGAAGGCACGTACATTCGCGAGGCCAAAGATGCGCAGGCCGCCATTGGCCGAATGGTGGATGCGGTGAACGACATGCTGGCCTACGACGAGTCGATTCGCATTGCCGGCGAAATGAAGCCCAACGAACCGATGGATCAGGCCTATTGTCCGACGGTGGGGCACTTCATGGGATTGGCCTACCGCACCAGCGATCCGGATCGGGTGGGCGTGTTGATCGAAAGCGCGCACAGCATTCTGGCCGGTTTGGACCCGGCCGACGACATGGCCTATGCCCTCTGGCACGGCAAACTGTGGAGCGTGCACCTGAACGATCAGAACGGCTTGAAATACGATCAAGACAAGACCTTCGGCTCGGTCGATCTGCGTCGGGCCTTCAATCAGGTGTGGGTGCTCGATCGGGCGAAGTTTTATGATATTGGGGTGGTGGGGCTCGATGTGAAGGCGATGCGGACGACCAAGCCGGCCCATCAAACCAAACACCTGGCCAATAGCCTGGCGATGTTCAACTTTTTGCTCGAACGCGTGCGAAGCGTCGACGAAGAACTGGTGGACTCGCTGCGGCGCAGTCGCGACTACGAAGAGCTGGATCGCTACATTCTTGGCCACTTGATGGGCAAGTCGGGCAAGTGAACGAGAACATGATGGAATAACGAGAACATGAGGGAATGGCGGGCGTAGCGGTTCCTTTTGTTTTGTTCCCCATGCCTTTTCACTTCACTTGGCGCGGGCTGAGATCGCGCCGCGGACAGGTTGGGGGCTGCATCACACAATCTGTGGGGGCTTCGTCACCATTTGAATCTTATGGCCCTTGGCGAAAACCGCGTGCTATGTGCCGGCGCGATGGTTTCGCTGAAGGGTGGCCTTACGTTGCGGGGGTTCGATGAACCAATCGAGTGATCCATCAGACGTGCAGCCAGCAGCGGCATCGCTGGCCGAGGCGGGCATCGAGGTGCTGCGGCCCGACTGCCGGCGGGGCGACTTTCGGGCCTGCATTTTCGATTTCGACGGTACGCTGTCGTTGATTCGCCGCAATTGGCCCGACGTGATGATTCCGATGATGGTCGAGGTGCTCCGGGAAACCGGCACGTCGGAAAGCCGCGAAGCGCTTTACGCCCATGTCGAAGAGTTTGTGATGCGGCTCAACGGCAAGCAGACCATTTATCAGATGTTGCAGTTGGTCGAAGAGGTGAAGGCCCGCGGCGGCACGCCTCGCGATCCGCTCGAATATAAGGAAGAGTACCACCGCCGGTTGTGGGAGCAGATGCGGCACCGTGTTGATGGCCTCAAATCGGGGCAGATCGATCCCGAGGAACTGACCGTGCCGGGTTCGCACCGTCTGCTCGAGCAACTGCGGGAGCGGGGCATCGAGCTGTATCTGGCCTCGGGCACCGATTTGAAATACGTGCGCGACGAGGCCCACGCGCTCAAGCTCGATCATTACTTCGGCGAGCACATTTACGGCGCGCTGGACGACTACAAGAACTTTTCGAAAAAGATGATTGTCGAACGCATCATCGGCGATGCCGACGTGCAGGGGCATCAGTTGTTGGGCTTCGGCGACGGGTTTGTGGAGATCGAGGAGGTGCGCCGGGCGGGCGGACTGGCCATTGGCGTGGCGAGCGACGAGGAACGACGCGAAGGCATCAACCAATGGAAGCGGCAACGGCTGATTCGCGCCGGCGCCGACGTGATCATTGGCGACTATCGCCAGCAAGATACGCTGCTAAGCTGGCTCGAAATCTGAATGGTCCGGTCGCTGGTTCGCCGTCGCCCTCGGCTGCCTGGCACGCTTGGCACACAGTCGGACCGGGGTCGAATGCAGGCGACGTTGCCCGCCGGTGATCGGATGTTCGCAGCGGGGTTTCACGCCCCTTTTTGCGGCGGGGGGCACGCCCCTTTTCGCAACGGGTTCGGTTGTTCGCAGCCGTTTGGGCCCTTGGCGGCCGCTGGTGAAACCAGAAGGGTTTGGCCCGCCTGGAAGCCCTTGGATTTCTGGACCCCCTTGGATTTTTTTCGGCGTATTTGAACGGCGTATTTGAACAACGATGAAAGTGGACCGGGTGGCCCCATGCCTTATCCGCAGTTCGACCGCAGTAAGCTTTTGATCAAACCGCTGGCCGAGAGGCAACACGACATCGAGCACGAGAGCCTGTTGCCGCTCGATGCGCGACCCGATCGGCTGCCCCCCGCGCAGATGGAAATGTTGGCCACCTTGGGGGCCCGGCTGGTGCGGGCACGCGAGGCGAAGGCCGCGCGGATGATGCTGATGGGCGCCCACGTGATTCGCGCCGGTGTGGGGCGCCAGTTGATCGACATGATGCAACGGGGCCTGATTACGCACATTGGCATGAACGGTGCAGGGCCGATTCACGACTACGAGCTGGCGCTGATCGGCGCCACGTGCGAAAGCGTGGCCCGCTACATCCGATCGGGCGAGTTCGGGTTGTGGCGCGAAACGGGATACATAAACGATATTGTGGCCCGGGGCGTTGCCGAGGGCATGGGGCTGGGCGAGTCGCTGGGGCGCGAGATTCTCGAAGGCGACTATCCGCACAAAGACACCAGTGTTTTGGCGCAGGCCTATCGTTTGGGAGTGCCCGTTACGGTTCACGTGGGCTTTGGCTACGACATTCTGCACGAGCACCCGAACTTCGATCCGGTGGCGTTCGGCACGGCCACGTATCGCGATTTTCTGACGCTTTGCGATACGGTAAGCCGGCTCGAGGGGGGCGTGTTTCTTTGCTTTGGTACGGCCGTGATGGGGCCCGAGGTGTATTTGAAGGCCCTTTCCATGGCTCGCAACGTGGCCCATCAAGAAGGCCGGCGGATCTGCCATTTCACCACGGCCGCGTTCGATCTGATTCCCATTCAGGGCGATCCGAAGCAAGAGGCATCGAAAGACAACTACCAGTACTACTACCGCCCGTGGAAGACGATTCTGGT
>WGDQ01000612.1 GCA_015493185.1 Planctomycetaceae bacterium | reverse complement strand
CACGCAGACCACGCTGCACCACCACGACCACCACGGCGTGCGGCCACTCCCGGTCGATCCGCTCTAGTGCCCCGACCGCCGATTCAGCAAAGAAGCGACTCAGTTCGAAAAGCACCGTCGCAGCCGGATGCTCGGCCAGGCGTTCGTACAACTCATCGAGCGAACGAACCTCGATCAAATCGAGTCTCGCCTCGAGCTGAGGGCGTAGCCGGCTGGCCCACCACCCGCTTCGTTCCAGCACGATCAGGCCGCCCCGACCGTCGGCAGAACCACCATCGGTGGCGTCGCGTGGCGTCGCGTGGCTTGTCATCATAGAAGTCCGCTCCCCGGCAAACAAGCAGCCGTTATCGACTTCGTGCGGCAGCATTTGCTGGCTCGGAGTGTCGCGTATGCATCTTGTCACGAGCCGGTCGATTCGGCCAGGCCGAGTTGCTCCAGCCGGCGGTAAAGACGTGGGCGTGTCATGCCCAGCAGTCGAGCCGCTTTGGCCTTGTTACCTTTGGCCTGCTGCATGGCCCGCTGAATCAATTCGATCTCGATCTCGCGCAGAAAGTTGTCGAGCACAATGGTGGTTTCGCGTGGCCGCGGCGCGACACCGTGCACCATACGAACGGCCAACGGCAAATCTGGCTCCTCTACCAGGGGACCCGATGCCTCGCGATGGGCCTGGCGCACAACGTCGAACAATTCATCCACGTTGCCCGGCCAGGCGTAAGCCACCAATCGGTCCATCGCCTCTTCGCTAAAACCTTGAAGCTGCTTTTCTCCGGCGGCGTTCTGCTCCTCCAGGGCCGCTTGCGCCAGCAGCTCGACATCCTCACTGCGATCGGCCAACGGCGGTAGCTCGATCACCAGTGTGCCCAAGGCACAGGCCAGCCGCTCGTCGAATGTTCCCTCGGCCACCAGCTCCTCCAAACGTCGGTGCGAGGTGGCCATTACCCGCAGTGGAAAGCGCCCCACAAGATTCTCCGACAACACACGTTGCAGCTCAACGGGCAACTGGTCTACCTCATTCAAGAGCAACGTGCCACGGCCGCCCGACGTCGGACCGGCCGCATCGCTGCGTGCCAGGGCCTCGAGCGTCGATTGCAACAAGTCGGCCCCCAGCAACGAACAGGCCAAGGGCACCAGCGGCGGTCTGGGCTCGTCCCAGCGCTGAAGGTGAATCGTCCGGGCCACGTGCTGTCGGCCGCTGCCGGCCGGACCGACGATCAGCACGGCAACGTCGCTTCCCGAAGCCAGCATGGCCTGTTTGCGTGCCCGCTCGATCGCGGGACTGGTGCCCAGTAGGCGGTCGATCGTATATCGGTCACCCCATTGTCGGCGCACTTCGGCCAGTCGTTCGTGCAGTACTTGCGAGACCCGGCTGAAGTGCTCTTCGCCGATACAAGCTTCCCGGGCACCGGGCCGCTCGACCAGCACGACGACAGCCCGCATTGTTTTATCGCCAACGCTTAACGGCACGAAAACGGCATTTCTCTGCTCGGCATCGTGGGGCTGCGCCGCGTGCGACGCGGCCGGAACGACAATCGTGCCCGACGCCGGCCGACCGGCCAATGCCTCGGGCGGTGGGCAAAGTGCCGCGACCAACGCGTCTGGGTACTCCGCTGCGGACACCGAGTGGTAGCGGCACTCGCGCCCCAGCAAATCGTCGGGCCCTACGCCAAGCCACTCGGCGCACGCCCGATTCAGAAACACCAATCGCCGCCGCTCGTCGACAACATAAATCGGCTGCGAGGCGCGCTCGAAAAGCGCGTGAACTTCTCCGGCTATCGACGGTTCCGAGCTCATAGCTCCAGTGTAGGTGCTCCCCATCTGTTGGTCGACCATCCACTCGGATCGCGGCTCGCGGAAAAGCGTGTGGACGCCCGCGTTTCGCGGAAAACAACCGCCAGATTCGCATGTATGGATACGCCCTATCCCCACCCCTTTAGCGCGGCCGGCCCGATCGACATGCGCCTGTTTACACGTTGCCAAGGGTGTTTGTTACGGAGAGAATTTACTTTACAGGTTCGCAAGGCATCGAACTGCGATCGTTCGACCTTGTCAGACATGCTACCATCAGAAGGCGGCGGGCCTTCTCGACGACATTCGTTGCGAACGATTGATGATTCTGTTTCTACGACCGCAAGACGTTGTTCTGCCGAACCATATCTTCCGATGAACACCTCGACCCAACCACAACCGATCAGACTCGATCTTGTTTCTGCCGAAGAGTTGCGCATCCAGTGGAGCAATGGGCAAGTGCGCAGCTACCGCGTAAGCGAACTTCGCAATGCCTGCCCGTGCGCCACATGCCGCGAAAAACGTGAGGCGCCGCCTGCGGCGCCCGGTTCGCTGCCGGTGCTTTCGCTTGCCGAAGCCCAACCGACGCGGATCCTTGAAATGAAACCGGTGGGCAGCTACGCCTACACGATCCGCTTCAGCGATGGGCACGACACGGGCATTTACACACTGGAGTTTCTCCGCGAACTCGGTCAGGCGGTCGATAAGGCATCAAGCGACGATTCTTCTTCTCAATGAGCCACAGCGTTCACTGCGTTTCGAGCAGTAGTCGGCCCCTCTTCCCCCTTCGACATGCCTGTTGCCATCAACAAACGCTGCCTTGCCCAAACC
>WGDQ01000611.1 GCA_015493185.1 Planctomycetaceae bacterium | reverse complement strand
TTTTGGCGGTGAGCACGGTTTGTGCCAGGTGCGGGAAGTCGATCACTTCATTGAAGCGGATGTTCACGGCCAACTCAGCCGTTTGCCCGGGCTCGGCCTTCAAGACCAGACCTTCTGGTTCAACCGTCAGTCCGCGTAGCGGCAAACCGTCGATGGTGCCACGTAATTCGACGGGCTGATCGAAGCCGTTTCGCAGCCGCAAATCGATACGCCCCTGGCTGAGGCCCTGATCGTTTCCGATCAGAATGGGAGCCACTTCGATAGAAGCTTTGGCCAGGAAGGCACGGAAGCGGGCGATCCCTTCTTCCGTAACGGCATCGGGGGCAACTACGCCGTCGAGCAGCAGGTGCGCGATGTGGGGACCGTCTTTCTCCATGGTGAGCCAGGTCACATGGTCGAATTCACCATAAGGAACACCTCGCAAAGCCGACCCGCCCCCGGTAGTGGCCAGATGATAATACTTGGTGCCGTTGCGATCGTATTGCACATAGTGATGCACGTGACCGGCAAACACCGTATGGGGACGCGATCCGAGCAGCGCCTCCACTTTTTTCCAGTTGGTTTTATCGGGATTGCCGGCCTTCAAAGCCCGTTCGGCAACAAGCCACAGCGGCTTATGCATGAACAAAAGGGTCCAGCGTGCATCGCGATGTTTCTCCAAATCGTCTTCGATCCAGGCAAGCTGCTTGTCGCCGATGTGGTCGACCGGATCTTCTGAACAGAGACAAACGAAATGCACCCCCTTGTAATCGAACGAATACCACTCGGGGCCGAAGTGCTCTCGCCAGATCTTGTGCATAACGTGATTCGAAAGGTCGTGGTTGCCGGCCACAAAGAAAAACCGCATATCCATCTGGTCGATGAAGCCGAGAAACTCGTTCCATTGGCGCTCGATCTCTTTTTTGTCCATCGTGTAGCCTTCGATCAGATCGCCAACCGACACGACAAACTCGGGCCGTAGCATATTGACCGCGCGTACGCCCTTCATCCAAATGCCCGGTCGGTGGCCTCCGGTGCGATCGGTCATGATGGCGATGTGAAACCGATCGGCATCGTTGAGCACCGGTTTGTCGGACCAAGGCGTTGGGCCGTCGAGCGCCGGCAGCGCCATGGCAGCCGGTAGGTTCACCGCTTGTTTGCTCGAATCCTGCTGGTGTTCCTCTTCGTCATGGTGCGCCAATGCCGGCAGGGCGAGCGACGCCACGAAAAGGGTTGAGAGGAACGATCGCAAAAGATGGGCGGAATAACGACGCATCGGCAATCTCCAGGCAAAGATCCGTATAGCAGCAATTATGTCAGACAGGCGAACTAGTCAGCCGCCTGTGAAGATCACGATTCACCCGCGCGCTACGCAGGCCGCATCAACGGCGACCCGATCACACCAAGTTCGCGAGGTTTCTTGCGCGCATCGGCAGCAGTGGCAAACGCGCGGCGCGACTGCCAATCGGGCTCTAGCGTAAAACCCGCGTACGGCCGCGTCAAACACACCTCGATCAGGAGGCAGGGCTTGTTCTCGCAGGTTTCCTCAAATGGCAAGTCGTGCCGTAGCGGCCAACTGGCAAAGGCTACCCAGTTTTCGCTACCCGATCCACGATCGGACCGGTTGGATTGAAGGGTTGGCAGCAGCCGATGGGCTTATGAGTACAGGCTACGATACAGGCCGCCGCTGCATGGCCATGCCACCTGAGGAATTGCACCGATGTCCGACACCACGTTCGATTGGCGACGTCCTGCCGAGCTTGAAGCACGCACCGACGAGGTGCTGCAACAGCTCGACGAATTGAACCAGCGCGTTGAGCGCACGCTGGCCGAGATCTTGCCTCGCGTTATGGCCGAGCGCTCCGAAGCAGCGTCGTAGTCGGGCGCTGATTCTCCGCCCCACCTTCCCCGCTCGTTGCCGCAGCAAACTACCGGCTGTGTGACGCGTGGAGAGCGTCAGGAAGGTGCATCCGTCCGCGCCGCACACGCCGGCCGAGCATTGTTCGTAGCGTCACGCTGCCCTGCGCGGGGTGTGGAACGCAGTGCGAGGGACGATTAGGCCGAACGCTTTTTTCGCGGTTTTGCGGCAGGTTTTTTTCTTGGGCGGCACATCGACTGCCGGAAGCGGAAAGATCTCTGACCGGACGTGCTGCTCGTTCATCTGTTGTTCGAGCCGACGAACGATTTCGGGATGCTCGGCGGCCACATTGTGTCGCTCGCCCGGATCTTGTGCCAGGTTATACAACTCCAAGGTCAGGTTGCCCCGGGCCATATTCGTGCGAATGGCCTTCCAATCGCCAACGCGAATGGATTGCTGTCCGCCGTAGCCGGGAAACTCGCGATACAGAAACGGCCGCGGGGGTTGCTGGTTGCCCAGTAGCGTGGGCGCGAAGCTGATGCCGTCGATTTTCTCGGGTATCGCGTCGCGTGCGCCCACGAGCTCGAGTATTGTCGGCAGCCAATCTTCGAAGCCACAAACCCGATTGCTTGTCGAACCCGCCGGCACGTGGTGCGGCCAACGTACAATCGCCGGCACGCGTATGCCGCCCTCGTACAATGATCCCTTCAGCCCTCGCAGCTCGCCCACGCTGTTGAAGAACTCGTAGTCGACTTCTTGCTTCAAATGCGTGGTGCCGTTGTCCGAGCTGAACATGACGATCGTGTTGTCGCTCAGGCCAAGCTCGTCGAGCAAGGCGAGCAGCCGGCCGACGTATCGGTCCATGCGGCTGATCATGGCCGCATAGGCTGCTCGGGGCGTGAAATGCGGCGTGTAGCCATAGCCCTTTGCTCGGGTGAACGGCGGGTCGTTCCAGCCAAGCTGTAGGTATGGCTTCAAATCTTCGTCAGGCACATGCAGCGCCACGTGTGGAATGATCGTGGGGTAGTAGAGGAAAAACGGTCGGTCCTTGTTCTCGCGTACGAAAGCCAGGGCCTGTGCATGGATGCGATCGGGGGCGTAGTCTTGCCCTTTGAAGCGGTCGTAGCTGCGAGGATCGTTTGGATCGGCCCCCTTGGGCAAACCGGCGTGACCCGGCACGGGTGGACGGTTGTTGAGCGCCACCTGCTTCTCGTTGCTCCACAAATAGGCCGGGTAGTAACTATGTGCCTTGGCCTGACAAAGGTAGCCGAAGAAGCGGTCGAACCCCTGCTTCCACGGCACACCCTCGGAACCTGGACCGCCCAAGCCCCACTTGCCGAAGGCCCCCGTTCGGTAACCCCGCGAGCGCAGCAACTCGGCCAGGGTGACAATGTGGCTGGGAATGGGCTCCTGACCCTCGGGTTTCATGGGCCGATTGTTGCGAATCCAAGCGTGGCCCGGGTGCATGCCGGTCATGAGCACGCACCGCGACGGAGCACACACGGCGTTGCCCGCGTAGTGCTGTGTGAATCGCATGCCCTGCTGAGCAAGGCGGTCGAGATTGGGCGTGCGGATGCGCTGCTGGCCATAACAGCCGAGTTCACGATAACCGAGATCGTCGGCAATGATCACAACGACGTTCGGAGGGCGCTGCTCGGCTTGCAGATGCCGAGCGTGAACTGCCGACACAGCCAGGCAAGCGAGCAGAATGAAGAACCGCCGGCATTGCATTTTCAGGTTCTCCGCAAGTTCGGTTCTTATGGTGGAGTGGCCGTACGGCTTTTGCCGATAGCGTGCTGCCTCACTCGCTTCGTGCGGGATGTTTGAAAGGTGGCATGCTACGACAAATGGGGCTGCGAACCGCCGCAAAAGCGACTGCGGCAGTGGTTTTCGTTTTTTTTCCCGATCCGTGCGTCGGCGTCGTCGACCAACCGGTCGAAGAAGGC
>WGDQ01000610.1 GCA_015493185.1 Planctomycetaceae bacterium | reverse complement strand
GACCCGGTTTTCTGGCATAAGCAGCTTCGTGGGTCGTCCTCGTAAAATACGAGGCGCTGACCTCAGAAAGGAGAATTCGCTCTGTGCCCCAGCTTCGTATTGCGGTTCGCATTGCCAGCTTGCGACAACCACTGAGGCGTGCCCTCGAAACGGCCCGGCAGTTCGGGCTGCGCGCGATCGAAATCGACGCCATCGAAGACCTGCGCCCCCGCGAGGTCTCGCAAACCGCCCTGCGGCAGATTCGCAAGATGCTGGACGACTACGAACTGCGCGTGGCGGCTGTGCGGTTTCTTACCCGTCGTGGTTACTCGGTTGCAGACGGTCTGGATCGCCGCATCGCAGCAACCAAAGAGGTCATGCAGTTTGCCTACGCGCTGGGTGCGCCCATTGTGGTAACACAGGTCGGCCAATTGCCCGAATCGCACGATCCTAAAGCAGACATTTCTGCGGCCGACATCGCCCCTTCTGCAAGCGGCGCGTGGAACCTGCTGCTCGAGGTACTGAGCGATTTAGGACGTTGGTCGCACCGGGCCGGATCCCTCCTGGTGGCCAAAACCGGCACGCAAGATCCGGCGCTGCTTGCCCGAGTGTTAGCGGCACTGCCCGAAGCAACGTTGGGAGCAGCAGTCGACCCTGCCGCGGTGGTTGTGGGCGGCTATTCGCCTCTTGAGGCCGTCTCGCAACTCGGGCCGTGGCTTCAGCACGTATACGCCAACGATGCCACGCGCGACCTGGCACGCGGTCGAGGGGTCGAAACCCCGTTGGGACGCGGCTCGGTCGACTGGCCCGCCATGCTCGGTGCGCTCGAGGAGCAAAACTACCGCGGCTATCTCTGTATCGAACGCGACGCGGCCAGTGAACCCCTGCAAGAGGTGGGGCAGGCGATACAATATCTGCATGCGCTGGAGCCTTCGGCCTGAAAAACCGCTGCGCGAAGCGGCACAGACCGAAGGCTGCGGCGGCGCAAAGCGACACATGGTTCAGAAGGTGCCTTTCGAAATCCAATTCCGGCTTCGATCGGGAGCAAGCGACCTTCTCGTCGTCGGTCTGCATCGGTGAGTCCAAGGAGAATTCGCCTGCTCACAATCTCGGGCCTCGAAGCGATTTTGAAGACACCTTCTTCGTGAATCGGCAGGCGGCGATACGAAGCGCGGCATGGTTCGGAAGCGATGCACCACGGGGCGCGGATGGTTGGCCGACGTTGGTGTGAATGGGATTCGGGGTGCGGTAAGCATACGAACTCATGTGGTCGGTTGCGGCCGATGGTCGATGATCTACGATCTGTCTCGCTCGCGCGGAGCCACAAACAAGAGGAGCGGAAGCATGTGCAAACAATACGGCGTTGCTTGGCAACAAGGTGACACATTTCTGCGGCAATCTATGGATCGCGGCCGCAGCCACAGTCGCCCTGACAATGGGGCCGGCGCGAGCGCTGGTTGTCGCGCGGCACGAGCTCAGCTTGTCGCAACGTGTCTTAGCCTGCTTCTAGCGGTCTTGCTTCTCTCGGGCTGGCCGGCAACGGGGCGGGCGGATGAGCCCGGCGATTCGAAACAGGCCCCACCCACCACATCGGCAGCCGATCAGGCGCAGCTCGAAAAACAATTCGAGCAAACGCTCAGTGGAGCAACGCTGATCGGTTTTTTTACCCGAAGCGACCGTCCCGAAGATCCGCTGCACGAAGATCGTTACACGATCAGTCAGGTGAAGCCGCTCAAGAATGGCTACTGGCTTTTCGAAGCCCGCATCCAATATGAGGGACGCGATTTGAAAGTGCCGCTGCCGCTGCTGGTGCGTTGGGCAGGCGATACACCGGTGATTACGGTCGATCGCGTTTTGGTGCCTGGGCTCGGCGTGTTCACGGCCCGGGTGCTGATCTACGGCGATCAGTACGCCGGCACATGGGACGCCGGCGATCACGGTGGCCAGATGTTCGGACGCATCGTCCGCGAGACAGATTCGTCTGAACAGAGCACGGACGAAGACGAAAAAGACGCGGGCGAAAAAGACGAGAACGCCGAACCGCCGTCGCCGGGCAACAAAAACATGCCATAAGCACGCGGCTGTGCTTGTTGGCCATCGTGTGGGGGCAGAGCGGTGGCCGCAGCGAGCGCGAAAAATACGAAGGCCCGAAAGAACGGATTCTGCGGCAACCACGTACCTCGAACGGCTGCCGGAAGGGACCAAAGCCGCCCTGCTTTCGCGTCGCAGCGAGCCCGGGCCTATCCGCTCTCGTTCGAAAGCCGAATGCGAATCAACATGCCGCACAATCCCCCGTTGCGGAGTGGGCTTGTTCGGATCGATCCGGTGCTCTCTTGCGCGGGGCCGCATTCGTTGGGCCCAACAACGCGGCAAAACCACACCGCGTCATCTCCACGGGTGGGCAAACTCGAAGCACCCACGGCAAGCAGCATGTCCGA
The DNA here is from genome assembly GCA_015493185.1 of Planctomycetaceae bacterium. GTDB lineage: Bacteria > Planctomycetota > Planctomycetia > Pirellulales > JAEUIK01 > WGDQ01. The sequence goes on along the minus strand of WGDQ01000610.1, from coordinate 10,732 downwards.
ACGTTTTTTTTCTCAGGCGCCGATTACCGGCTCGCGGGTATCGCTCGAGGGGGCCGAAGCGCACCATCTGGCCCGCGTCATGCGTGCCACCCCAGGAACGCAGGTGGTGTTGTTCGACGGCTCGGGGGCCGAGTTTCATGCCACGGTCGAGGCGGTTGATCGCCGCGCCGTGCAGTTACGAATCGACAAGCGGGTGGAAGCCGACCGCGAATCGCCCTGCCGACTGACTATTGCGGCCGCGTTGCCCAAAGGCGACCGCCAGCGTTGGATGATCGAAAAGCTGGTCGAGCTGGGCGTGCATCGCTTCGTGCCCCTGCTCACGCGACGCAGCACGGTGCGGCCCAATGAATCGGCCTGCGAGCGGCTTCGGCGCACGGTGGTCGAGGCCTCGAAGCAATGCGGGCGCAACCGCCTGATGCAGGTGGATCAGCCGGTTGAGCTAACGGCTCTTCTTCAGCACGAGGCGCCGGGCCCAATCGACGGTGCCGAACGCAAAGCCTGGATCGCGCACCCGCGCCGCGACCAGCCTGAAGTGTCGGATACGCCGGTCGATACTTTGGGACAATGGCCGATGGGTTCGAGCCGCACGTTGCTTTGCGCGGCCATCGGTCCCGAGGGCGGCTTCGACCCAGACGAAATCCGCGCGGCCGTCGCGCAAGGGTGGCGGCTTTTGGATCTGGGGCCGCGCGTGCTGCGAATCGAAACGGCCGCTGTGGCTGTGGCGGCCGTGGCCGCAGCGGTCTGCTTGAGCGATCGAGGCGACCCTGGGTTGCCGCCGGCGAGCAACACCACACGACCGCCGATCGACCCGAGTGCCGAATGACTGGAACCAAACGCGGATGCGGGTCGCTCATCGCGGCCCGATCGACCGCTGCGGTTTCAAACGCCGGCCTCGGTTGTTTCGGCTGCTGATGACTCGGCCTGCTCGGGCGCAGCGTCGTGCGCCGCGTAGTGAGCCACGACTTCGATCAGCCGCTTGCGGTCGATCGGTTTGCTCAAATAGTCGTCGCAGCCCGCGGCCAGGCACTCTTGCCGGGCATCGGCCATGGCATGTGCTGTGAGCGCGATCACGGGCCGCTGGTAGTCGGCTTCGCGAAGCTTCTTCGTGGCATGGTACCCATCGAGCACGGGCATCTGCATGTCCATCAGTACGACGTCGAACGGTTTGCCTTCGCTCTGGGCAGCCAGTGCGGCTTCGAGCGCGAGCTGGCCGTTTTCGACGACCGTGACCTCAGCGCCCGCCTTGCGAAGAACGAACGAGATCAAACGCTGGTTGTCGGGGCCATCTTCGGCCAGCAAGACACGGCAGTTGAGCTGCTTTTGCGCGGTACTCGAACCGGTCGTGTCCGATGCTCGGCGAGCGGCCGACGACTCGTCGGTCGGTTTTTCTTTCTCGTCGGGCGATCCATCCACCATCTGAACGCCTTCGAGCGATCCGGTGGGCAGCAACACGGTGAACGTGCTGCCGGCACCGGGCGTGCTGCGTACGCTGATCGTGCCGCCCAACATCTCCGCCAGCCGCTTGGAAATTGTCAGTCCCAGGCCGGTTCCGCCAAACTTGCGCGTCGTTGAGGTGTCGGCCTGCGTGAAGGGGCGGAAGAGCTTGGCGATCTGTTCTTCGGTCATCCCGATGCCGGTGTCGATGACCTCGAAGCAGAGCATCGGCATCGACGGTTCGTCGTTGATCAGCCGCACGACGAGCCGCACGCATCCTTTTTCGGTGAACTTGATGGCGTTGCCGATGAGATTGATCAGTATTTGTCGTAGCCGCGTGGGGTCGGACTGGATGGTTTCGGGAATCGGCGTGGCATACTCGGCCACCAACGGCAGTTTCTTTCCCTCGGCACGTACTCGCATCAGTTCGACAACGTCGTTGATGACCTGCTTGGGCGAGAAGCCGATTGTTTCCACAGTGAGCTTGCCGGCCTCGATTTTCGACAGATCGAGAATGTCGTTGATGATTTCGAGCAGGTACTGACCGTTGCGGCGGATGGTCTTGGCCGCTTCAACGTTTTCTGGCTTGGAAAGATTTTCGAGCAGCACGTCAGCAAAGCCAAGTATGGCGGTCATCGGCGTGCGGATTTCGTGGCTCATGTTCGCCAGAAACTCGCTCTTGGTGCGGTTGGCCGCCTCGGCCGCCTCGCGAGCATTGTGCAGCGCACTGGTAAGGCGGTCGTTGGCAATGGCCAATCCCATCAAGTCGCCAATCGCCTGAAGCATTTGCAATCGCGTTTCGTCTTGCGACGGATAGGGGGTCGTGTAGAGAAACATCACCCCCAAGACGTCGCCGGCGTTTCGCAACGGCACGATGTAATGGCCGTGGCGCGACATGCCCTTGTAGCTGCGCTCGTGCCGCGGATCGCAGAAGCAATCGTCTGAGACCACCATGTCGCCCGAGACGGCCGCTCGACCGCAGAGGCAACTGCCCATGGGCACGATTTGCTCTTGCTCAAGAAATTCGTCGGTGAATGCGCCCACGGTGAGCAGCATTTTCAATTGTCGATTTTCGACATCTCTCAGGAAAATGCCGGCCCGCGGGTCCATGTGCAGCTCGTCGAGACGCAACAACACTGAGACGGCCATCTCGAGCCGTTCGACCAGTGGGCGTTGCTCTTGCAAAATACGGGCCACCACGGCTCGCACGGCCGCATGGTTGCGCTCACGTTGCTGCTCCTCCTCGCGCTGGACTTCTTCGGTAATGTCTCGCTGCACGGCAACGTAAGAAACGATTTTGCCTCGCTCGTCGAGCACCGGTGAGATGGTGGCATGGATCCAAAACAGGTTGTCGTTTTCCATCGAGGCCTGGCCGAGCACGGGCAGCATGATCGGACCATACGATTTGCGGCGGTTGATCAGCCGACCCGACCACGTGCGGCCGTCGCGGAGTGTGGCCCACATGTCTTCGTACACGTCGTCCGGCACCTTGCCACTTTTCAAAATGCGGGGGGTCTTGCCAATTGCCTCAGCCGCCGTCCATCCGGTCATGCGCGTGAAGGCCGGATTGACATACTCGATGGTGCCATCGGGTGCCGTGATCATCACGGCATCGGCGCTCGATTCGAGCGACTGCACGAGCCGTTTCATTTCGGTATTGACGCGCTGCTGCCGTGCATGAGCTTGCATATACCCGATCAGCAACCCGCCCAGGGGAAGCAAATAGCCGAATGCCTTGAGGGCATGCGCCACGTTGAAGGCGCTGTCGTTCAAGGCCGACGAGCCGAATGCCATGTAGAACTGCGTTGCGATCTGTGGAATCAACGACAACCACAAGGCCATGGCAAACGCTGTGGGATGCCGCCGAATATAAAGAGGAAACACCACAACAGCGCAGACGGCGTAAAGCAGCACGGGCAGAACATCGTAAGGGCGCGTGACCCAATGGCCGGGAAATTGCGTTTGAGGCAAAACATCCGATGTGGCACATGCATGAACAATCGCGTAGGCCAGAATCATGAAGAACAGGCTCGCGCCGGCAACAATCCATTCCAACCGCAATTTCGACAGCGAGCGGAACTCGGCCACCGCAAACAGCCCGACGCCGAATAGCAAAATCGTGGCATGAAACCCGCGACAAATGGCCCATGTGAAAGGCACCAGATCCTGGTTGTCGGCCACGGCATGTATCAGACGGTCGGCGGCCAACGTATGAAAGGCGTCCATTGCCCCAGCGCATGCCAGGGCTACGCCGATAATCGGCAACGATGGATCGCGATCCAACCGGTAGTGCACCAGGCACGCCATGCAAACGATCATGGCCACCGTGACGGCGCTCCACTCCAACAGTGTGTGCGTGAAGCTGCCGCTCAATGCGTGGAAGGCCGCTTCGCTGAATTCGCTGGGCGCCACGGAGTGAGTCGGTAAAGTGCCGGCGCTGCCAAAATCGACACCGGCCAGCATCAGTATGGCCGGCAAAAGGCATACGCCCGTGATGGCTAAGGCCCAATACGCGGCATACCAAAAGCGCGATGAGAGCCTCGGTTCTTTGCGCGCACTGGGGTGCTCGTCGCCAGCGGTTCGTTTTCGGCTCATGCCCCTTACTTCCTCTGTTTTTCGGAATCGCGAGAGAACCGATCCCGGCCAGCCTCTGCCCGTGTAGCGTGTGGCTGGCTGGCCGTCGATCTTTATGGACCGTCTTATCTTGCGTTTCTATTACGTGGATTGCGCCGCAACACAACAGAATCCATGCGCTGTGTCGCCACGCGTTTCATGGCAACGGTAGGTTAGGGTTCCGAGCTACGCAATCAATCGGTGTGGCAAGGGGTGGGAAGCTGCGGATTGTAACGGCCTTGACGAATGGCGACTCGCCATAGAATCCCGTGCTACAGTTTTGAGAAAAACCTGTGTTGGAAACGGTCATCTTGATGGGCGTTGCAGGCCGTTGGCAGCGGTCAACATATGAGATGGCGCCGCGTTATATGAGATGGCGCCGCGTTGCAAAGCCGCTGCCTGATGAGCAGCGTGATCGGAAGCGATAGCCCGACCGACTTGCGCGATCGATTGAGCGGAAATCGAAGGAAAAAAAGGAAGGTTGTTGCGCGACGGCAAGACGGCGTCATACAGTCTTCCGCACCGACTTCCCCACCGAGCACTGTCGTCGATAGCGCATCGGAACCGACTCACGCCATTTCGAATAACATTCCGAACAGATCAATCGTAAGAACCAGCGGACAAAACGTGTCGGAACAACCGAGGCAAGCGGTTTTTCCGCAGGGGTTGGAGGTTCTGTCCGTTCGCTCTAAATCATTCACGCACAAACTGTGTTCGAGGAAGGAACGATTCTCCCATGGCATCCAAGGTAGCGTCTGGCCGTTGGTTGATCTTTCGTTTGGCTGGCGACCGTTTTGCGGTTGACATTCACCACGTGCGCGAACTGGTTCCGCTGCGCGACGTGACGATGACCCGCCCGCCCGAAGTGCCACCCGAGGTCGAAGGGGTGGCTCAGGTGCGCGATCAGGCGATTGGTGTGATCGACCTGCGGACAACGCTTGGGATGCCTTCGATCCGCGAGGCGACGGACCGCATCATCAGCATGCTCGAGCAGCGCGAGCAGGATCATATCCACTGGCTTAAGGAACTGGAGGCTTCGGTCACCGAGCAACGGGAGTTCACGCTGGCGACCGATCCGCACCAATGTACCTTTGGCAAGTGGTACGATCAGTTGCGAAGCGATCGTGCGATGCTGAGCCAGTTCACGAACGACGACCTGGCACTGACCGAAGTGATCGAGCGGTTCGATATCCCGCATCAGCGGATTCACGCCGTCGCGCAGCAGGTGGCCGAAAAAGTTGGCGAAGGAAAGGCCGAAGAGGCGCAGGAATTGATCGATCGCACCCGTGATACCGAGCTGAAAGCCATGATCGAGTTGTTCGGTCGCTGTCGTGATCTATTTCGCGAGCTGCGAAAAGGGCTGCTGGTGATTGTGGAGCACGAAGACAACGTATTCGGTGCGCTGGTCGATTCGGTCGACGAAGTCACCACCTTCCGCTCAGAAGACATCGACGACATTCCCGCCATGACCACCGGGCCGGCTCTGGTTGCCGGCGTGGCGAAGGCCGCCGAAGGTGGTCGGATGATTCAACTACTCGACATCGGGGCCATTGCCCAGCAATGCTGCGGCACGGGCGGCTTGGAGTGCCAGGCAAGCGAGTCGCAAGCAACAACGCCCGAGCCCGCGACCGTTGCCTCGTAAAGCGACGGCAACCGAAACGCGGACAACGCAAAGCCGCGAATAACGCAAAGCATGGCGGCCGCAGGGGCACACGAGCGGGTAGCGGCCCCTCGGGCCAAACCGGCGACGACGTGCTGCCGCTCAGGGCAGCAAGTCGAGCACTTGTTCGTCGGCCTCGGTGTCGAGGATCACATCGCTGAGCAAAGAGCTCAAAAACCAATCGAGGCCGCCATCGCCGATCAGGGCGTCGAGCTGTCCGTCGTCGCTCACCGTGGCGCCGGGGTCGAGCACCACATTGCCGTTGGCCCCCCCACCCAAGGTCAGGTTCATCACGCGATCGGCGTAGCTGTTATCGGAAATCCATTCGCCTTGCAGGGCCAACACGGCATCGAGTGCACTGGCGTAGTCGAGGCGTCCGGCAATGAGCAGGTCGTCGTCGGCACCGCCGGAGAGCAGGTCTTCGCCAAGGTGGCCGGCGATGAGGTCGCGTCCTGCCCCGCCGAGCAGCACATCACCCCCATCGACGTTGTGGATGCCACCCAGCAAGATGTCGTTGCCATCGCCCCCGTCGAGTTGATCGCCGGCCAAACCGCCGATCAGCAAGTCGCTGCCGGCGCCACCTATGAGTTGAACGGGAAGGTCCAACAGATCGGCCAGGATGGCGTCGTCGCCGCCGCGGCCATCGACAATCACCGAACCGGTGACCCCGTCGAAGGGAACGATCTGAACGTTCTCGACTGAATTCGCAACCGCGACGAATAGCAAAACCCGGTCGTCGATCGAGGGCAGCACGCCAATCACGTCAACCCCGCTCGTTCCGGTAACCACCAGATCGACGAGCGACGAATCTTCGCGGGGCACCAGTTGGCCCGTCACTTGCGGCGGTTCGATCGTGATCTCACGCGTTTCGATCGGCGAAATGCCGCGTGGCGTGATGGCAGCGATCGAAACCGTGTAGGTGCCCTCCTGAGCGAAAACGTGTTCGATCGCCTCGCCGTTGCGGGCACTGATAAACTCGCCGGGGCTGCCGTCGCCCCATTGCACGGCGAACAGGCTGGTTGTGAACGAGTCGACATCTGTGGCCGCGACGATAAAGCGCTGCGGCTGCTCGGCGATGCCCGTCTCGGGAGCGTACACCACGGTTTGCGGCTGCGGCGACGGAAGCGTTGTGAAAGAAAACTCGGCCGATGTGCTCGTGTTGCCGGCCGCGTCGGTCGAGCGGGCGCGGAAATAGTAGACCGTATTCGGTTCAAGCCCGGTCAATTGGATGAAGTGCTCTCGTGTGAGCAACGTGCTGGTCTCGGAGAGCATGTCGTACTGGCCGGGCAAGGTGCCCAGTTCGATCTGCGAGCTGGCCACCTCGTCGGTAATCCAAGCAATGGTGGCCGTCGTAGCGGTCATGGAAACGGCGCGATTGCCCAGGCCGCTGATAACCGGCGGTGTGGTGTCGCCCGAGGCATCGGGCACAGTGAAACTGAGCACACCGGAGGTGCCAACGCGTCCCTGCTCATCGGTGGCCACGATGCGGTATTGATACGTTTGGCCGGGCGTGAGTCCGTCGACAACGTATGTGTGCACGTTTTTCAGCGTGGCATCGCCAACCGGCGCGAAGCGGCCCTGCGTCTCTTCCACTCTGCTTTCAGACGGCACGTTGGTGTACCAGCGGAAGGTGGCCCGATAGGCCGGCCCACCGGACAAGTTGCTGGGTTCGAGAAATACCGCATGGCGGTCGAACGAGCGGGAAAGCTCGGGAAAAAACACGACCGGCGGTTGCTCGGGCAAAGCGAGTGGTGGGTCGCCCGGCAACGGGCCCACCAGCGCACCGATGCGCGGCAACGTTTGGCTTGTGGGGGCGACCTGTCCCGCCACGGCAATGCCGTAGCGATCGAAGCTCTCGGCATTGGTCAATTGCAAATCGGGCACACCCGTCATGTCGCGGCGCGCTCCGGAGACGGGCACCTCGTAAAACGGCGATTGCTCATAAAAGAACAGTTGGAAGTCGTTGCCGCTCTGCCCGTTGTAGTCGTACACCAAAACCTCGAAGGGTGCCGTGGCATCGCGACCATCGTTGGGCCGATTACGCGGCCAGAATTGCAGGTCGATGTCGCGCTCCGACGGATCGGTAGGATCCACGGCATCGAACCGAACGTTGCGAATCACAATGCGCTGTGGGCTGGCGTAGTCGGGCACAGCGCCCTCGGGCGTGGTGATGAGAATGTTGGTGCGATTGCGGAAGTAGCTGTCTTCGATCCGCAACTCGCCGACGGTGCCTTGCGCCAAGGGGTAGTAGTCGAGCGGCGGAGTTTTGTCGTTGAGAAATGCCTCGTCGATCACGTCGGGCAGCAAAAACGTGGGCAACTGACCAAACGCCACATTGAAGCCCTGGATGTCGGCGTCGCGAAACACAATGTTCCGGGTCGGATAGTGGGTCGCTCGCACCGAAAGCGTGGTCGGTCCGCCGCCTTGGTCGATTTTGCTGAAGTCGGCCCGCGCAACGAGACCGTCGAACACGAATCGATGGATGCGCCAAAATTCCAAAGCGGCCTTCGAGGGGTTCCAGACCGTCAGGTCTTTGACCACCGAGGTATCGACATCCCACAAAAAGTCGCTGCGGCCGCCAATACCCCAGATCGACGCCCCGAACCGTGTGCTGTAGGCTTCGTTGCCCGAGAACTCGAGCAGCGGCAGCGCGCGGATTTCAACCATTTGCCCGCCGCCGGGAACGTGGTGGTCTTCGCCCTGATAGGCAGGTATTTGCACGGAACTGAGTCCGGCCGCATTCACCACGATGCCGGCCGTGTAAGAGTTGGCCGCCACGTTGTTGCGGATGTAGTTGTTGGGGCCGTGGAACCAAATGCCGGCACCGATGTCGCCCCGTTCGTCGGTGGTCACTTCACCCAGCGGCTGGCCATCTTTGCCTTCGGTGCCGATAAACGTGCGGACGGTGAAGTTCTGCTCGATGATGTTTCCCGACTCCGAGCCATCTTCGCCCACGATGCCCGCTCCACCGGTGTTGTAAACCACGTTTTGCTCGACGAGCGTGTAGTTGGTTCCGTGAACGACAATGCCCCACTTGAAGTTGTGGGTGGCATCGCCGTTTTCGATCACGTTGCCCACCAGCGTGGCTTGCCGGCCGTTGGGCTGCGGTGTTTCCGGCCCGATCAGGCGGTGCAGGTGCAGCGGGTAGCGAGCGATTTGATTCGTGCCGATGTGCAAGGGCGTTTCGGTGACGGGATCGAGCACGGTGTTGTCGATCTTTTCGGCCCGCGTACGGCCCATGTCGCTGAATTGGGCATAGCGGATGTCGACATCGGCCCGCTCGAAGAAGGCGCTGTGGGCCCGGGTGCCGTTGGGGTTTTGCGAGCGGAAAACCACGTTGCGCGTCATATTGGCCACGTGCGGCAGCAGGTCGAGATTGCCGTCGCCGTCGCGCGCGCCCAGGTGATCGTATTGCAGCCCATCGCCGGCCAAGGTGAGCGTGAGCCCATCGGGCGAAACGGCGGCCAACTGCACTTGTTCCCACTGCCCGGCGGCGTAGTAGTCGGCGAACTGGGCGTCGGGATATTGGCGCGTGTCGGGCAGCAGAAGCCAATCGCCAGGACGCCAACCGCTGACGGGCTGGGCAAGCCGTAGCGTGGTGTCGCCGGCCCGCGGCTCCTCTGCAAGTCGGACGAACGTCTGATCTTTGACCGCGCCGTGAACTTCGATCTTGCCAAAGCCCAACAGGCCGGTGCCCCACTGCTCCGGGTCAGGATTGTCGGGATCGGTTGTGAGATCGAACGGTTGATCAACAAATACCACCTCGGCGGTCACGTGCGGACGAATCGGCTTGGCGGCGGTGCCGATCTGCAATGTGCCCTCTTCGTATACCAGCAAATTGCGCACGGTAAGCCGCGTATTGGAGTCTTCGTGGAACCGCAGTTTGCCTCGCACGGCCACGGTTTCGAGCGGCACATCGCTCACCACGTCGTAAACCACGCCGGTGCCAGCCACGATTTCGACCACGTCGCCGGCGGCAGGTAGCACACCGCCTTCCCACACCGACGGGTCGGACCAGTTGCCGCCCTTGACGTTTCGAATGGTGGGAAACTGGCCGAAGTCGGGCACCCGATCGAAATGCGTCCGCAGATAACCGTCGCCCGTGACTACGCTGGTCGAGGCATCGGTCGACGTCGCGGGGGCCGGTGACAGCGGCGCACTGGTATCGGAAGACGAAGCGGCGCCGGGTGCGGCCGCCGATTCGACGCCGGCCATTTGCTCCTGCAAAGCTTTCAAATCGGTCGTCAGGCTCAGCAGGCGACGGCACTCGAGTGGTTCGCTTCGCAGCGCACGGCGAGCACAGAAGGCATAAGAGGCGTTACGCATCGGTTCCTTCTCCGGGGCAGGAAAGCCGAAAAACTACGGCAGCGCGAACCCCTGCTACGTATGCCCCATCCGGCTGACCTCCGGATCGTCGTTCCCCAAGACCGCGACGCGGAGAAGGAAGCAGACCCACGCTCGCGCCGAGCCGATCAACAGCTCGGCACATGCGTGGCTACTATTTATTCGCGGCCCTACGCAGAGCGCTCCGCGCTCTTAGCTTATCCCGATGCAAGCAGATCGCCCTGCGTTTCCGGCCGAATGAAATTCCGACGCCAAAGAAAAACCGGCCGGACACGGAAACTAAGAATAGTGGTGTGGACATCGCGTGTCCAGTTCTGTTTTGGGCCATCGCAAGGGGCCAATCGGCGGCGCGACGCAGGATGCATGGCCCATGGTCCGCTGGTCGAGGGGGTATATGGGGGCGTCGCGGAATTGCCGGGAGGTCGGTTCACATTACAGGCCGAGGCAAGGCAGTCGCCACGGCGCACCTGCCCGCCCCGGCTGGTAGCCCGATTTTGGGGATGCGCCCAAAAGGGCCTGAGCAACGGCTGGAGCGCGAGCCTGATTTCCGTCAAATGCAATTCGGCCGGGGGGAAGACGAGGGCCACCCGATCGCAGTCAACCCGCACGTGCCCGTGCGGCAAGCTGACATTGACCCTCTAAGGGGGGCTACTAAAATGTTGCGATTCCTCGATTTATTTG
>WGDQ01000609.1 GCA_015493185.1 Planctomycetaceae bacterium | reverse complement strand
GTCCGTAGCTATCCAGCGCCAAATCGCTCTTGGCTTCATCCTGTCCATGGCAGAAAAAGCAGTTCTCGCGAAAGATCGGCTTGATGTGCTCTTCGTAGTTGATTTTCGGCTCCGCTTTTTTGGCCTCTTCGGCCATTAGCCCCGGCGGTCCCATCACAACCACCCCCGTGCAAAACGCACTAAGCCACAGCCAGCGACGGCCAAGTGCCAGAGCAAACAGATGGCGAACGCACGAATGCATCATTCCAGCTCCTGGTGCAGGATAGGGCGAAACTTCTGGTTCTTCGTACTCGCAAGGCCCGCGGGCGCACAAACCCGGTCGACAAAATCGTTCCAAGAATCAGTCAACAACGACTTCCGACAATGGTCACAAACTCATGCACCCCGTCGGAAAATCGACATTGCGCCAACCCAGGCGCCACACAAGTCCTCGTTACCGCGCATGGCAACACCACGAACAAAAACGAAAAACGCATCAGTGGTTGAACAAAAACTCGCGCGAGTTCAACAAGGCCCAGAACACGTCTTCCAAGCCCTGCTGTGTGTCGGGCGCGCTGCTGACGATTTCGGCGAGCTTTTGTTGTTCCTCAGGCGTTGGTTTGCGCGACAAACAGCGAATGTACAGCGATTCGATCACCTGATCGGGCGACTTGCCCGCGTCCAGCAGCTTCTTGACAACCCCGCCCTTCTGGATCTTCTGGTTTACCGTAGGACCGTTGAGCAGATGCAGTGCCTGCGACAATGTGGGGTCGGTCTTGGCATCGCAAGCACAAACACTGGTCCGCGGCGCGCGGCCGAACGTAGTCAAAAAGTAGGTACTTGTGCCGCCGTCGGCAATTTGCGTCGCTCGGGCACCGAGCGGTAAGCCACGAAACTTGTCTTTCGTTTCGGTCACCTGGCTGATGCAGTCGAGCAAATTCTCGGCTTTGATTCGCCGCACGCGCGCATGCGCGAAGTTGAGCTCGTCCGATTCGTTGCTCGCATTGCGCTCGGTTGTGCGCTGGTATGTGTGCGAGTTGCAAATGTCGCGCACAAGTTGCTTGAAATCGTAGTTGTATTCGGTGAGCTTGGCGCCCAGCATTTCGAATAGCTCAGGGTTGCTGGGCGGATTGCTGACGCGGATATCGTCCACCGGTTCCACAATGCCCACGCCGAAGAAATGGGCCCACACCCGGTTGGCCACGCTGGTGGCAAAATACGGGTTGGCCGGCGACACCAGCCATTCGGCCAGCACTGCGCGGCGGTCTTTACCCTTCACATCGGCTACCGGACCTCCGAGAAACTTCGGCGCCATTACGCGGCCGTCCATCTTATGTTTCACTTCGCCAGAGCCGGAATTGAAAATGATCGTCTCCCGGTAGTCTTCGCCGGTCTTGCGCCCGATTTGAGCGAAGAATGCGGCAAAGCTGTAATAGTCGTCCATCGTCCACCGATCGAACGGATGGTTGTGGCACTGTGCGCATTGTGTACGAAGCCCCATAAACACCTGAGCCACGTTTTCTGCCAGCTTCAGCGTATTGGGTTCGACCTGGTAGAAATTGGTTTCCGGATTCCGAAACGTTCCGCCCGTAGCGCTCAGCAGCTTTTTCACCATTTGGTCGAGCGGCACATTGTTCGAGATCTGTTCGGTGAGCCAGTTGGCGTATAAATACGCCGATTTGTAGCTCACGCGGTTTGTCGAGCGGATCATCAACAGCTCGGCCCACTTCATGGCCCATATTTCCGAAAACTCTTTGCGCTCGAGCAATCGGTCGATCAGGCGGGCCCGTTTGTCGGGGGCTGTGTCCGCCATGAATTCATAGTACTGCTCTTCGGTCGGCAGTAACCCTGTGATATCGAGCGAGACACGCCGCAAGAACACTTCGTCGCTGCACAGGCCGCTTGGCTCGATGCGCAGCTTGCGAAGTTTCGCCCCCACAAGCTCGTCGATGTAGTTCACCGGCTGCTCGTCAGGCGGGTTGTATTTCAGGTCCTTCGGCAGCACGATCACTTGCCGACCGACAGTGTGCGTGTCGAAACGGGCCATGACGAAGGCCTCGCCGCGAGCGGCCGCTGTCACAACCCCGTTCTTGTCAATCGCCGCCGAGTTGTCGTTGTTCGACAGAAACAACGCCAAAGAAGTAATATCGCGATCGGTACCGTCCGCGTATTTCGCACGGGCGATGAATCGTTGCGTGGTGCCTTCCCCTTCGAGCACGGCTTTGGGCGGATAAAGCTCGACCGATTCGCATTTGGGCACCTCGCCGCGATCGTTCGGCGCGCCGGCTCGAATCCACTCAACCAATGTCTGGTAGTACTCGCTATCGGTGTCGAACCGCTTGCCGCCCGTGTGAGGAACCGCCCCGATCGCCTTCTCAACAAGCAAGCTTTGTTCGGGAATGGCGAGATTCAGCCGCCGCGTACTGATTTCACGCGTTAGTCGGAAATGATCGCCATTGGGGTCGAAGCCAAACAGCGAGAGCCGAAAACCATCTTTGCCGCGTGCCGCCCCGTGGCAGCTTCCTGTATTGCAGCCGGCCCGCATAAAGATCGGCATCACATCGAGCTTGAAGCTGATCGGCCGATCCGCAGTGGCCGCCTGCACCACCACCGAGGTTTTGGCCGTATGGTCGCCGAGGCGCACCTCCATATCCGTCGAACCGTCAGCCGCAGGATACAGCGTATTCCCTTCGATGCGCACCAACTGCGGATTGGCCAGTTTCACTTCGACTTTATCCGTCACATCAAGCGTCACGTCGTCGGCGCGCGTGGCCACCACGACAAATGACTGACGATCTTTCGCTGTGTTCAAATGGATATTGGGGGGATAAAGATCGATCCGCACAATCTCCTGATCTTGCGCCAGGCCCATCAAGGCGGTTACCCAAAAGGCCAGCGCAACGCCGGTCGCGGCCCCGCAAATTCGTCGAATGCAGCTTGAGCGGAACATGATCGTTCTATCTCCCTCGCATGCTCACGGTTCCAAACACGTTCGCGTGGCGGCCCTTTTCCTTAGCTCGACGCGCGGCCTCAACGCTTCTTCTCGCCCGACGCACGGTCGCACCGCTTTTTCAATCACCGCAGCGGGGCGATACGATCTTCGAAATGCGTCGGTCAATTCTCGCTATTCTCACATCCCTTGGCAGTCTGGCGCCAACAACCGTTCGCGCCTGTCGACCAATCAAGGCCCGAATTTTGTTTTTTTGATGCTTGCTAAAACGACCTAACCGGCAT
>WGDQ01000608.1 GCA_015493185.1 Planctomycetaceae bacterium | reverse complement strand
TCTCACTGGCACATGCATGAGAATCGGAGAACCTTATCGACGCCTCGAAATGGCGTCAAGGCGAGCCATCCTGCCCAAACACCCGGCTTTAGCCAGCCCACCGGCCTCTCACGCCCCCGCTACCCACACAGGCCAAAAACCGCGCAAGCCCGACACGTTTCCGGTTGTTTCGGTCGGCGCGCTGCCAACGCTGAAGACCGGGCACGTTCCTTGGCCCACTGCTCGCACCACAAGGGCCGGTTTTTCCGAACACGGCAACCTGACAGCCTGCGAACCAACACAACAAGACGGCGTCGCCTAGAAGCCGCACCTCTTACAACCCCACAGGTCGCGGCCGCAACTCGCACGCAGGCTGTTACCACGCTGCTCGCCGTAGACGGCCTTTCTTTCCTCACGGCGCAGGCGGACCGGTCGAGCGGATGACGGATGGCGGACGGCTCGCTTGATCAAAACTCGGCGGAGCCCGGAGTACGGGGGAAGGGAATCACGTCGCGGATGTTGGCCATGCCGGTTACGAATTGCACCATCCGCTCCAGCCCCAGGCCAAAGCCCGAGTGTGGCACGGTGCCGTAGCGCCGCAGGTCGAGATACCACCAATAGTCGCCGGGGTTGAGCCCCTGCTGCTGCATTCGCTCCAGCAGCACGTCGTAGCGTTCTTCACGCTGACTGCCCCCAATGATCTCACCCACCCGCGGCACGAGCACGTCCATGGCTCGCACGGTCCGGCCGTCGTCGTTCAACCGCATGTAAAACGGTTTGATCGTGGCCGGGTAGTCGTACAACACCACCGGACGGCCGAAATGCTTTTCGGTGAGATAACGCTCGTGTTCGCTCTGCAAGTCGCGACCCCACGCGATGGGAAACTCGAACTTCTCGCCCGAGCGCTCCAGCACCTCGACCGCTTCGCTATAGCTGAGCCGCTGAAAATCGGCCTCGGCCACCTGCTCGAGCGTTTCGAGCAGCGACGAGTCGATGCGCAGGTTGAAGAACTGCATATCTTCTTCGCACGAAGCCAACACCTCGCGAACCAGATGCTTGATGAACCGTTCGGCCAGTTCCATGTTGTCGTCGAGCTCGAAGAAGGCCATCTCCGGCTCGACCATCCAGAACTCGGCCAGATGCCTCGATGTGTTCGAGTTCTCGGCGCGGAACGTGGGACCAAACGTGTACACCTTGCCCAACGACGTAGCGTAAACTTCCGCTTCGAGCTGCCCACTCACGGTCAGATACGTCGGGCGTCCGAAAAAATCGCGTGCGGCCCGCTCCGCCGGCGTGGTGTCTTCCGTTCCCTGCCCCGCGGCGGTTGTCTTGCACGGGTCGAGCGTCGTGACGCGAAACATCTCACCCGCCCCTTCGCAATCGCTGGCCGTGATAATCGGCGTATGGATGTAAAGAAAGCCCTCTTGTTGAAAGAATTCGTGGATCGCCCGGCAAAGCGCGTTGCGCACCCGGGCTACGGCGCCGAACGTGTTGGTGCGCGGTCGCAAGTGAGCGATCGTGCGCAGGAACTCGAACGAGTGCCGTTTCTTCTGAAGAGGGTAGCTGGCCGGGTCGGCATCGCCGATCAGCTCCACCGCTGTGGCGTGCAACTCGGTCGCCTGCCCCTTGGCGGGCGACTCTTGAATGGTTCCCGCCACGCGCACGCTCGAGCCCACGCTCAGCGTTTTGATCTGCTCGTCGTAGTTGGGCAACTGTTTGTCCGCAATCACCTGCAAGTTGCCCAACGACGATCCGTCGTTGATCTCGATGAAGCTGAAACCCGCTTTCGAATCGCGACGCGTGCGAACCCAACCTTCAACCACCGCCTCGCGGCCGATCGCCTCGCGCTTCCGTGCCTCGACGACACGTATCTTTTCCATGTCCATCGCTCGTTTTCGACCTCTCTGTTTCGCTGCCGACAAAAAAGCAGCCAGCGTCAAGCGCTCAGCAATCCGGCCACCGCGGGGCAGGGCGGGGCACAGGCGGTTCGCGCGCCGCTTTTCAGCCGCTGTGGGCCACCGGCCTTGATTGTCGGCGCAGCATCTGCACCACAGCCACCAGCAGCACAAAGGCCCCCACTGCGGCCAGACCACCCCAGCGGGTTTTGTTCCACACGCTCCACAAGCTGGC
>WGDQ01000607.1 GCA_015493185.1 Planctomycetaceae bacterium | reverse complement strand
AGTTCCACCAGCTCGTCGCGCAGCGAAGGTCCGTCTGCGGTGCGTCGGCGCAGTTTGGGTTCGTGCTCGTCTGCCTCGGCGTCTTCGAACGACTCGTCACCTGCGTGGCCGGCGCCAGCAGGCGAGGTGCCGGGCCGGACGGCCGGCATTTCTGGCTGCGGCGGCGCGGCGCGGACCATTGAGCGGATCATCAGCAGGCTGAACAGCGCGAGCCCCAACACGCCCAGGGTGCTCCACGAGGTTTGCAACCACGCCAGAGTGGTTTCGACCATGCTCGGCGCAGGAATCTCCGGCATTTCGATGGGAGCGAACGAGGCCACGGTGACAAGCGCGGCCGGATCGTCGCCATCGGTGTGGGGAATGCGCTGGAAAACAGCACGCTGGATCTTCGCGCTTTCTTGTTGCTCGATTTGCGCCAGTTGGGCGGGGTCGGGGTCTTTGGGTTCTTCGCCCTCGGACGTGGGATTTTGCGCCCGCCATACCTTGACGAAATAGTCGTTGGGCACGCTGACCGAGACGGTTACTTTTTTCGGCGTCAGTCCGACGAAGTCGCGCCGCGTTTCGAGGTGCGAGGGGTGATTGATCACCTCGGATCGCGACGTGGTTTCGGTCGATTCCTGTACGGACGTGGCGGCCGCGGTAAGCTGACGTGCGGTGTTGGGACTTTGGGCGGCCAGCCCGGGACGACCGCCGCCGGGCTGTTTTTTGCTGACTTGCTCGCTGGTTTCTTCACTGGTTCGCAGTGTGACCGGCTTGGGGTCGAGCTTCACTTCCGATTCGCTGCGGTGCTGTTGGGTGTCGAGTTCGACGTTCACACTGGCCGTGGCGCCGGGCACGTAGGAGAGCACTTTGAGCACCTCGGCTTCGTAGTAGGCCTCGTACTCCTGCATGCGGGTGAGATACGGATCGTCGAGCGAGCTGCCCACCCCGTCGCTGTCGGATCCGGCCCACGTTTTGCTGGTGTTGGCATCGACCACAGTGACCATTTGCGGCCGCAGCCCGGCAATGGAACTGGCCACGAGACTGCGAATTGCCTGAACGTGGCGGCTTTCCAGCGGCGCGGAGCCGAGCGGCTTGACGTGAACGGCGGCCGTGACCAGCTCGTCGCGGTGAAAGCCTCGTCTGGGTCGCGTGTCGAAAAAGACGGTGGCGGCCTCGATGCCCGAGAGCTTGGAAATCGTTTTTGCCAGTACTTGCTCGCGGGCGATTTTGAGCTGTTCGGCCCGTTGCTTGCTGCTGGCAAAGGGGCTGGAGTCGCGGAGCACCTGGTCCATGATGTCGTGGGCATCGGCCGGCAGGGCGCCGGCATCGGCCAACGCGGCGACGTATTCGGCCTGTTTGCCGCGGGGAATGCGAATCAGGTTGCCCTCGACCTCGAAGTCGTTGAGCCCGGCCTTGGCGATGGCCGCCTGAACGGCCGGCATTTCGCCCGGCGAGAAGGCATGCCCGCCGAGCAGATACGTATCGCCGGTGGTGCCCGATTGCTGAAACAGAAAGGCCAGACTGACGACAATGGCCACGAGCATCAGCGCCGCGGCGATGCGTGCCCCGGGGGTCATCGAGGCGAACAGGTCGCTCACCTGGCTGAAGGCGCGATTCAAGAAGTCCATTTCTTCGGTTTCCCGTCCGTGTGGGCCCACGCAGCAAGTCGGGCCGTCGACCGCGGCAGCTCCCCGATACGGCTGGAGGATTGCGGCGGTGTTTCCAATTGTGCAATCAGCTTGCACCACCAGTCAGCCGTGACGTCGGGCGGCTGGAAGTGGTGGCTGTGGTCGTTGTCGCGGTTTTTGTGCCGGATACGTCCGGATACGTACTGTGCTGGTGTGTTGGTCGTCGGCCGATCACAGGCCGGGCGAAGCAAGCCGTGCCGTGCGTGGAACGCTAAACACGGATTTGCTGCACCTCTTGATAGGCCGCCACGAGTTTGTTTCGCATTTGCAACATCATGCGAAAGGCCATATCGGCCTTTTGCACGGCCGTGAGAACTTCGGCCGGGTTGATGTCGCCGCCGGTCATGAGCGTTTCCACCGCTCGATCGGCGTCTTGTTGCATGCTGTTCACCTGCTGGATCGAATCGATCAGCATGTCCTTGAACGATGTGGCACCATCGGCCGCGTGGGCGCCGTCGGCCTGAGCGGGAAGCGGCGGCAGCCGCAGTGCGGGATTGATGCCCGAGGGGTTGATACCGTGCGCCATATTCGTGCTCTCGATCTATGCAAACGCCGGTTTGCCCCCCTGCGTTTGTTCGGCTGAGTACCGTTCGCGTCGCACGCCTGTTGGCGTGCTGCCACGTTAGGGTTCGTGGCGTGCATCCATCAATGCGTGCGATCGATCAGGCCAGGATTCTGAGACTTTGCTGAACGAGGTCCTTGGTAATCTGGATCACGCCTACGTTGGCCTCGTAGGCCCGAGTGGCCTCGAGGGCGTCGACCATTTCGGTTGTGAGGTCGATGTTCGGATAGGAAACGTAACCGTTTTCGTCGGCGTCGGGGTGATTGGGCTCGTACTTCAGCCGGGGTGGGGCTTGCTCGATCTCGATCGAGCGCACTTTGACGCCGGCCGAGCCTTCGGACTTGCCGATCGACTCATCGCTTTGGAAGACGGTGAAGCGAGGTTGGTAGGGCACCCGCTGGCCGTCTTCGTTGTGGGTGGTGGAAATGTTGGCGATGTTGCCAGCGATGGTGTTGATGCGAGTTCGTTGGGCAATCAACGCGCTGGTGCTGATGTCCATGGTGGAGAGCATGACGAGCGATACCTCCGTGCGACGCTGGTGCGATGTTGATGGCGATTGACGCTACCCCGTTGCCAATCGGTGCGACTCTTCGGATACCGCGACGGCCAATCGGTGCGACCTTTCGGACACGACGACCAAGCCGCCGACGGCCTTGGAGAGCGGCCGGCGGCCCGGCATCAGGCCCGCTCGCTGATGGCCGCTTGCAACAGCCGGAACTGATGGGCCATGAGCGCGATGGCTTGATTGTGAACGTGCTGGTTTTTCGACATTTCCGCAATCTGCTGTTCGAGTCCGACGTTGCTCTGATCGTGGAAAAGGATGCTTTGGCGGTTTTTGGCCACATCGCGGAACGGATCGCCGCGGAAGTCGCCGCGATCGCCGAGCGAGGCCCCGGCGCGACCGGCCTCGCGACGGCTGATGGCTTGTTTTAGCTGCTCGTGGAACTTCTCGGGCGATAGGTCGCGCGTGCGGTAGCCGGGCGTGTCGAGGTTGGCGATGTTGCTGGCCAGAATCTGGTGCCGGTCTTCGGCAAAGCGG
>WGDQ01000606.1 GCA_015493185.1 Planctomycetaceae bacterium | reverse complement strand
GCGTGTCTGCCCTGTGGCACGCACGGCGTGGCTTTCAGTAGAAGCCGGGGTCGTTGCGTCTGGCATGCGGCGTCCCGGCTTTTCTTATGCGCGCAGCGCCTCTTGCGCCCGCAACACCGGCCAGACGCGCGCGACCGCTGCTGCCTGCTTCATCATGTGCGTGCCCGTACCGTCATGTACTCGGCAGTAGGTAAAGGGGTAAAAAACGGTTGCCGTTGGTTGATGCCCGGGGCAGATACCGTGTTTACCGGGCCGGAGAGCCTCTCGCGTGCGACGCACCATCGTTTTACAATGGGCCGGGTGTTTCATTGTCGACGGGGTTGTTCGGCCTTGCTGCATCGTCGCTGGTCAGACCGCCGGTCATCGCGCAAGCCCCCGAGTAGGTGCTTGCCGAGCTAGTGGGAGCGTTTCGGCGCCCGACTCGTGTGGTAGCGGGAACCTGACGACGCAGGAATCCGCCGCTTGCACGCGTGCAGGTCGGCTTGGCATGTTTCGCGCTGAGGGCCGCAAGATGCCATCCCGTGTATTTCGCTGGTTCTTTTATTCTTTTCAGCCCTGAGTCGCTTTGCGATGAATAGCACGCCCGCCGAATCCACTGGCCACGATCAGCAGTTGCCCTCCGGATCGTTTCGCACGGTGGCCAGCTTTCTGATTTTCGTGCACTTGTTCGCCCTGGGGGTGGTTGTCTCGTCGAACTGGGGACCTCAGTCGGAGCCATCGCAGTTGCGGCGCGACGTGCGGGGCAAGCTATGGCCGCTCACGGCCTACATGCAACTGCTGCACATGGATACGGGCTACAACTTCTACTACACCTACGGCGACGTGCTCGACGTCGATCACCTGCTGTTTGCCGATCTTTCCGAGGCGCAGTCGGACGAGGCGCGAGGACAGATACGGTTGCCCGAAAAGGGGCTTTGGCCCGGCCTGCGTCGCCGCCGCTTTCTGCGTTTGAACCTTGCCGTGGCAAGCCAAGTCGAAAACCAGGCTGTCGAAAGTTTGTTTCCGACGGCGGCGGCCGATTATCTGCTCGATCGCTACGGTGCCGAGCAGGCCTTGCTTCGTTATCAGGCGCTTTTGTTGCAGCGGCCCGAAGACGTTGGCTCTTCGGATCCCGCGGCGGCCGATCCCTACGACCCTGGCAAGCTGCGAACGGTTTACGAAGCCCGGGCATGGCTCGATAACGGCGAAGTACAACTACTGAAAACCACTATTGTCGAAGGGCAAGACGACAACACGGCACCGGCGGTCAGCGCGCCGGCGGCGCCGCCCGAATCGTGACGAACGGCTTGGCGGCGCGGTTGGCGGGTGGCACACGGTATGTTCGCGAAAGCCATTGTTCGGAAACGGCGGGCTGCAAACCGCGTAACCGCATGGCTGAGGCAACTTTGCCGAGTCGGGGCAGTGCACAAGCCAGAGCGCGGCCGTGCCGACCGTTTTTCTGCCGGCTGGTTGGCACGTACGTGAGGCGTTGCTTGCGGGCGGTGCCGATGCAACCACGCCGATGCGACCGCGTTGTCTGGCCACTGGGTTCAACGTAATCCAGCTAAATTTGAAGAATGAACACCGGGCCGCATGCGGCTTGGGATAGCCGGAGGGGCGTCATCAGAAGCGTTGATGATGGCGTTTCCGGCAGGCAGTAACAGAGCACAGAGTGTTGACCTATGTTCGAAGCGGTCGCCCAATACTTTTCGAACTTTGCCGAACGATTTGGCAACGCCTGGAACCGCTTCTGGTTCACACCCCGCGATGCGTTGGCGCTGTCGGTCATGCGGGTGCTGGTTGGCCTGATTGCGCTGTATGCGATCGGCACCTTCAGCGCCGACCTGGTGCGGTTCTTCGGCCCCCATGGCCTGACCCCCACAGATACGGTGCAAACGTGGATTGGCAACCGTTACGGTTTCTCGTACCTCGACCCGCTTCAGAGCAGCACGGAGCTGTGGATCGCGCACCTGGCGGGATTGGTCGTGCTGGTGCTGTTCACGATCGGCCTTTGGACCCGCATCACATCGGTGCTGGCAGCAATCGTGGTGCTTTCCTACATCCATCGGGCCCCGATGCTCACGGCCGAATTCGAGTGGATTCTGGCCTTGTTGATGGTGTATCTCTGCCTGGCACCCACAGGCGATTATCTGTCGGTCGACGCCTGGCGGCGGAAGCGTCGTTTGGCCGATTTGCCGGCCTACCAGCGTGATCAGCTTTTGCCGAAGCCGCGTGCGATGACAACCATCGCCACGCGGTTGATTCAAGTGCACCTGACACTGGTGTACCTGAGCATGGGGCTTTCGAAGCTCGACGGTGCACTGGGCGATGTGTGGTGGGGCGGCACGGCGATTTGGTGGATGGCCGCGCGACCCGAACAACGGATCGTCGATTTGACCGGTCCGTTGCACAGCCACATTTACGTCATCAATCTCTGGACTCACCTCACCGTGCTGTTCGAGCTGAGTTTTCCTGTGCTAGTCTGGAACCGCTTGGCCCGACCGCTGATGTTGGCCGTGGCCACAGTGATGTGGCTGCTGACCATTCTGGCCACAGGACTGGCCACGTTTGGCCTGACCATGATCGTGGGCAACCTGGCGTTTGTTGCGCCCGAATGGTTGCACTCGGTGCTGCTGGGTTCTACACACGACGGCGTGACCGTGGCAACGACCGAGGGGAAACATCCGGAAACAGCCTCCCCGGCGCCGGCGGAATCGGCTGCCCGCTGATGCCCGGCAGTACTTGACAGATTTCGCGCGCACGCGTGACCCGGCGACGGCGGGAAGTTGGGCTGTTGGCCGCCTGGTGCCACTGGTGCAGCAAACCGCGATGGCGCAGCAACGCGCGGATGACCGAAAATTGGCCTGCTGCGTGTGAACGTCGCGAAAAAAGCCGCGGCATTCGGGGGGCCGCTCTGGCATCTCGGTTGCCGTGAGCGCATGATGAATCCATTGTTTGTGAACGACGGGCATCGTCCGTTCGTACGAGCGGACGAGAAGTCCGACACCACGGAGCATTCTTGAACGAAGCCGTGGTCTGGCGCCGCGACGTTACTCAGATCGGGAATCGCGGCGCTGTGACATAACGAGAATTGAAGGTGATTTTTTGACTCGTTCCAGAAGATCACGAGAAGGCACGCTGCGGGGGTGCTGCCTCATGCTCCGTGTGGCGGGATCGCCTGCCACGGCTGCACCGCGGTTAAAAAGTCTTTTTCCTGCTTCTTTGAGATAAGACCCTTTTACGATGACACATCCCACGTCGACTGAAAAAACCGTGCACGCTTCGGGCAAAGACACGCTCACCTCGCGACGTCATTTTCTTCGCCATGCCACAGGGCTGACCACGGCCCTGGCGGCTGGCGCCATGATGTCGCCCCGATTGTTGCCAAGTGCGGCCCACGCGATCGAGCCGATTCAGCGCTTGGATGGGCCGAAGTTCAAGTTCAGTTTGGCCGCCTACAGCTACCGCAAATTTCTGAAAGGCGGCGTGCCGTCGATGACCTTGGATGACTTCATCGCCGACTGCGCCAAAATGGGACTCGAAGGCACGGAGCTGACCTCGTACTATTTCCCGCCCGAGCTGACCAACGACTATTTGCGGCACCTGAAGCACCTGACGTTTCGCTTGGGCTTGGATATCAGCGGCACGGCAGTAGCCAACGATTTCTGTTTGCCACCCGGCCCCGAGCGCGAGAAGCAACTGGCCCACGTGAAGCGTTGGATCGATCACGCAGAGATCCTAGGCGCGCCGGTCATTCGCATTTTTTCCGGCAAGGCGCGAGCGGGACAAAGCCCCGAGGAGGCCCATCGCCTGGCGGTTGAGGGCATGGAGCAGTGTTGCGACTACGCAGGGCAGCACGGTGTTTACCTGGCCCTGGAAAATCATGGCGGCCTGACCACCACGGTGGATGGTTTGCTGTCGCTGGTGCGCGACGTGAAAAGCCCGTGGTTTGGTGTCAACATGGACACGGGCAACTTCTACAGCGCCGACATCTATGCCGACTTGGAAAAGATCGCGCCTTACGCTTTGAATGTGCAGGTGAAGGTTTCGATCCGTCCCAACCGCGGTCCGAAGCAGCGGAGCGATTTCAACCGACTTGCCGCGATTCTGAAGAATTCCGGCTACCGGGGTTACATCGTGTTGGAATACGAGGACAACGAAGATCCTCGCGAGGCGTGCCCTCGCCACATCGAGGAGCTGCGCGCAGCCTTTGCCTGAACCGGCAACGGCGTGCTGGTGCGCGGCTTTTTTTCCGCTGCCTTGTCTCTTTCAATCGCCGATGTGCCACGCGCGCTGTGGTCGCCAGCGTGCGGCAACTCCTCTATCTGCCCGGTGTGTGGTGTGGGTTCACACCGTCTCGGGATGTTGTTCTTCGAGGCCGAGGCGTTTCATTTTCTTGTAAAGCGTCGTGCGGTTGATGCCCAATGCCTCGGCCGTTTTCTGGCGGTTCCAGTTGTGCTTTTGCAGCACTTCCAGAATGATCTGCCGTTCGGGGCCTTCCAGGGCTTCTTTGAGCGTGCGACCTGTTACCTCGGCTACCGAAACCGGCGTGGCCGACACGATGGCAGGCGGCAGGTCTTCGAGCCGAATGACATCGCTCTTGCTCAGCAAAACGGCCCGTTCGACGATGTTTTGCAGCTCGCGCACGTTGCCCGGCCACCGATAACGCTGCATGGCGGCCATCGCTTCGTTGCTGAACCCTCGCACCTGCCGACCCGACTCTTCGCAAACCGTACGGAGGAAATGCTCGGCCAAAAGCGGAATGTCCGAAATCCGTTCGCGAAGCGGCGGCAGTTCGATGTTGATCACGTTGATTCGATAGTAAAGATCCTGCCGGAAACGACCCTCGGCCACGAGCTGCTCTAAATCTTCATTCGTAGCCAGGATCACACGGGCATCAACGTGAAACGT
>WGDQ01000605.1 GCA_015493185.1 Planctomycetaceae bacterium | reverse complement strand
GGTCGGAGTTGTCCGCTGCTCGCAACGGCGAATGCGCTCGAAATGGGGTGACGCGCGAGCATCGGGAAGCAGAGACAGCCAGTCTTCAGAAGGTGCTGTCCGGAGGGGGCGCATCCGTTGGGGCTTGTGCCTGTTGATCGGCGATGTCTTGCGCATCGAGGGCGAAAAAGGCATCGCGCTGGTTCAGACCCCAGCGATTCCAAAGCTCGTGTAGTCCTAAGGCCCATTGAGAATCGGCCGTCGCCCGTTCGGCCACATCGAGCGAGGCCCAAGAGGTGGCCACGCGTTCCAGGGTTGCGTCGTGCAGCAGGGCCCGGACTTCATCTGGTTCGCTGTCTGACGTGATGCGCCGTGTAGGTGGGGCCGACACAACGGCAGCGCGGGAGTCGCCCGGATCGGGAGTGGCAGGGTTGTGATGGGGGTCGGCAGCCGTATTGTTCGACGGAGCGGCCGGAGTGCTGCGGTCGGTGCGAACCGTCGAATTCACAAGCATCTCACGTCTGGATGTCGCTGGCACAGCGATTACGCGGTGCAAGTACTGATCGAACCCAACTGCCGAGAGCGCCGGCGTGATGACTTGCCCGTCGACGATCTGGCTCAGAATGAGGGCCGTATCGTTTCCTTCCCGCGCAAACACCATGACGCGGTCGAATCCTGAGAAAACGCTCTCGCTGCCGGCATTTCGCAGGCGCACGGTGTCGTCCCAGGCAGTGAATCTGTCGTCGCCCTCGGAGTCGTAAAGACGCAGGCGATCGTTACCACCCTGGCTGCGGGTGTTTATGGTTTCATAGCCCGATACCGTGATCGAGAAGCCGTCGCCCGAGATCGTCACGTTGCCGGGACGCGCCACAACGGTGTCGTCACCCGTCGAGGTGTATAGGGTTGCTCGATCTGTGCCCTGCCCTCCCCGGACGTCTATCTGCTCGACACCCGATCCGAGCACGTTGTAACCTTGTCCGCGAAGCGAGAGCGACCCGGCGCTCAATTGCGCACGACTTCCGCTGTCGGCCGCCTGGGCAAGCAAAGTGTCGGTGCCACCACGTCCGTAGAATTGCACTACCTGCACCGAGGAGGCCTCGAACTCGTAGTCAACACCGTTGACGACCAATTGCTGCGTTGCGGCGCCGGCAGCGAACTGGAACACGTCGTCGCGATCGGTTCCGAAAACGGTTACGAGCGAATTGCTGAGTCGGACGAGATTCGTCACTCGCAGATCCGCCGCAATGCCGTCGCCCGTAGCGCGAAGCTCGTAGCGGGCACCAGCCGCCACGGCCACGTCGAGCCGAGCGCCGTTGCCGTTTGGTGTGGCCGTGGCCACGAGGTTGCCGGCTTCGTCGAAAAGCTCCAGCTCGACCGTTCCGGGGGCTCCGTCGAAGAGCGCTTCGATGGTCAATTGGGCCTCGCGCATGGTGGTTAACATGAACGATTGGCCGGCGGGGCCCAGCACGACATTTTCAAAGCGTTCGTTTTCGACTCGGCCCCAGTCGATCGCAGCGGGCGCCGCTGTGAGCGTGGCGTCGATCGTGTAGCGCCCCAAACCCTCGGAAGTGGCAAGACCAACAACGTAACTCTCTCCTGCGACGACGTCGAACTCCACGAAATCGGCGTCCGGAGAAACATCCGCTGAAGAAATTTGCGAAAGATCCCAGCGAGGAGCCAGCCGATAGTCGACGTCGACATCGAGGCGCAGCGTACCGGTGGCCGCGGCAGTGAAACGGAAATAGTCGGCGTCGTCCAAGCGCCCGATCATACCGGAGAGCGAACTGCCGCTGGCGACGCTGCCCCAGTCATAGGCCGCTTCAACCCCGTTTCCGTAATCGTCCGCTGGCACGATGCTCGCCAACGTTCGGCCGATGTTCAAACGGCGATACGTGCGGCCCGTGATCGGATCGAATACCTCGTCGGCCGTATCACGCATCCACTGATAAATGGTGTCTTGCGTGATAACTGTTGATCCAGCAAACTCGAGCGCTTCGCGCACGAGTGCGCTGGCTCCTGCTACATAGGGCGCCGCCATGCTGGTGCCTGATAAAGCGGCAAAATCGTCGGGACGACCGTCCAGGTCGCCAACGTAGTCGGGCACGGTGCTCCAAATGCTGCGTCCTGGAGCGGCGATCACGCGGTCGTTGCGCTGCGAAAAGTCGCTCAGTTGTCCGTCGTCGTCGACGGCGGCAACAGGAACCACATACGGGCTGGCTGCCGGATAACTCAGGCCGGGCAACGTTTCACCACGAAACCCGTTGCCGGCCGCGACCGAGATGAAAATGCCGTCGGCGGCCAATTGGGCCAATTCGTCTTCCAGCACAGCCCACGCAGGCACGCTGTTGAGATGCACGTTCGTGCCGATTGAGAGATTGACCGTCGTGATGGGGTTTTCGAAGGCATTGCGGTTTTCGTGCACCCAGTCGAGGGCTTGTTCTACCCAGCGAAAGTAGCCGTCGCCCTGATCGTTGAAAACACGCAGGCTCACGAGATCCACACCCGGGGCAACGCCGGGAAAGGTGGCATCGCGACTGGCGATGATGCCGGCAACATGGGTGCCATGAGCGCCGAACGGGCCGTCGTCGTAAGGATCGGCGTCGTTCTCTTCGGTGAAATCCCAGCCACCGACGACTTGATAACCCTCGCCGAATCCGCCACCCAATGCCGGATGGTCGTAGGCGATGCCCGAGTCGATGACCACAACCGTTTGTCCGCTGCCTGTGAATCCGTATGCCTCGCGGGCCCAGTCCAAGCCGGTCAGCGCATCCTCGACCGATGGAGAGGAGGCCGCCGGCATTGCCACCGCGCTGTTGCCGAGCGCCGCAGGCATCGAGAACTGTTCGATGCGATCGTCGCCATGCGGAAGCCCCGGGACGAGTTGCTCAACAGGAAGCTGCAAGCCCATCGTATCCGAAGCCATCAACACGCGAGGCTCGAAGGTTTCGATGGCCGGTCGGAAAAAAGAAGATCGCGACATCGTCACAAAGCGGGGTGTTGGCGTTGGTAGATTGATGTCTCAGAAGTCGTGTCTCATCGCCACGTGTGCAGGCGAATTCACGCGGGATGCCTGCGTGCTGTTCAACGCACTCGCCGCACACGGCCGACTGCGCACGTCGTCACGCGATTGGCATTCACACACTGCTCGTTGGCAGCCTGTCTACGCGCAGCCGGTGCGACGAGCCGTCAGCTCGACGTCGCACACCTCGGCGGTTGGGCGCAACGAGTCTGGAATTCGCCTACGGTGCCAGACGTTTGCCCAGTCACGAAGTCAGGGCACGCGAAGTATCCACCCGTGTCGGTGCCGATCACGTCTGGACTGTGAAAACGTAGGTCATCCCAATCGGCAAAGTCGGCTTTGCGCGATTTGTGGAAAACCGCGCGCGGCTGAATGTTGCCAAAGCTCAACATGAATGCGTTGGGCTGTGAGAGGGCCGAGAGAAAGGTGCCCGGCCAACGGCCTAACAGCACGAAAGCGAGGGCAGCGATTGGTTTGGGGGGCCGATCAAGAAGGGGATGCGGCCGATCCTGCGTCCGCGGTCCCAGACGACTCAAACGCCCAAACCTGCGTTGAGCTTCGTACAGATGCCGCACGAACCGGACTGCGCGGGTTTTCCGGGTTCCTCGGGCCGTAGGGCTGCTGGCGGTCTGCTCACGATACCGATTTACCAGAGATTGCTTCTTGCGGGAATCGGCCTAACGACTTGTGCCGATTCCGGTCCCCATTGTTCGGCCTCGTGGCTGCTGCCGTGGGCGTGCCGCCGCGAGCCTATCTGTGTGAAGCAGACATGCGGCACCATGGGCGATTGTTTGTATGCGAAGTTTTGCCCGGGTCGTTTTTGACACGCGACGAGGCAGGCGTTAAAAGGGAGTTCTCGCGGTCTGCTGCTTTTGATGCGGGCTGGTTCCCCAATCATATTGATGTCCCATCGTCTTGCGTTGATTCATCTTCTGAACCAACCGCGTGAAGAAGTCGCGAGCGCGTCTTCCTGCCGAAGCTGGCCTTGTTTTCTACTTCAGCTTGCGGCGTTCACGATCTTCTCTTCACCAATTTGTGCGGGAGCTACTTAATCCATGCGTTTGTACGATCACCTACTGCAAGCGGCCGAAGAAAACCCCGACAAAATTGCCATCGAATTCCAGGGGATGCAGATCCCATACAGCCTGGTGGCACACGAGGCGAAGCAGGTGGCGGCGGGCCTTGTCGATTTAGGAATCGAACCGGGATCGTCGGTGGGGGTGATGTTGCCGAACATCCCGCCTTTTGTCGCAATGCAG
>WGDQ01000604.1 GCA_015493185.1 Planctomycetaceae bacterium | reverse complement strand
CGCCCGGCCGCCTCATCCGCCTCTGCTACGCCATCGACATGCGCTACGGCGTGCTCCACGAGGGTAGCCAAAGCCGTACAGCTCTTCGTGCCACGCTTGGCAAAGCTGCGTCTGCGTGTCGTCCGGCCGGCAAATGCAATCCCAATTCAGCAAGTGCTCCAGGTAGGGCTCAACCTTCTTGGCCAGTTTCGGGTTCGTCTTTTTGAGCCGCTCGAACTTGCGGGCGTATACGGGCAGCTCAGTCATAGCCCAATAAATGCGGGTGTCGAAAGCAAGCTGTTGCCACTGATCGAAGGTGGCTTGCTCCAGATCGCGGAGAATCATGCGCGAGATCTTCGCGCGGCCGTTGTCGATGTGCCGGTCGCGACACATATACTCCGGAAAATCGCCAAGAAAGGGGTTGCCGTCGTCAGTTGTGGTGAAGGGCGATGCGTTGCACGTTTGAATGAAACCAGAAGGCGGATTCAGCACTTGGGGCAGTTCGTCGAAGGTATGATAACCGCCGATCCAGTCGGTTTTCGGGTCGGTGCCGTCCAGCGGTTTCTCGTAGTCGTAGCCCAGGTTTCGCCGCGGCACAACGCCGTTGTAGTAATACATTATGTTGCCTTCGCGATCGGCATAGGCGGTGTTGAAGATGTGCAGTTTCAACATCGCCATCGCCTGGCGAAACTCGTCGAGGTTTTTCACCCGGACCATTTTCATATTTTGCGGCACGAGAAACGCTTCGTAAAACTTGCCAATCCGCACCGAAATCTGCCGCTTGTCGTCGAGTTTCTTCACGATCGGACCGCGGTGCGTTTTGCGGAAGGTGTACGTTTCTTCTTTGAGTTTCTTGCCCCGTTTCACACGAATCGTGTCTTGCCATTCGATGGCCGTGCGGTAGCCGTCTCCGTAGCGGTAATTCAACGGATGCTCCGGATCGTCGAACACCTCGATCCAAGCGTCGGAGGTATTGGGCTGATTGACCGTGAACGACCAGCCGGCATATTCATTGTGCCCTAGCGTGGGCACGGGGCTGCCAAAGAACGTGGCGCCGCTGAAATTCCAGCCCTCGCCGCTGATCAGGTGGCCTTCGTAAAACTGGCCGAACCCGTAATAGGGCTGGTGCGGATTGATCAGCAGCAGCGGATGCCCGTTTTTGGTTTTCTCTGGTGCAATGGCCCACGCGTTGGAACCAACGGCGGCCTCCAAGCGATCGAACGCCACGGGCAACTCGGGCCCGACGCCTGTGTGACTGAAACCCATTTCCAAGATGATCGACCGGCCCAGCGCCATAACATGCCAGGGCTCGAAGTGACGGATCATCCGCGGCTGCACTTCTGGATGATGGGCCAGGTAGTGGTTGATACCCGCCACGAACGCGGCACAGATACGCTGCGCTTCGGCGGGCTGCTTCTTGAAATCTTCCTGCGATCGACGCGGCACCTCGAAGGCCCGATTGAGCAAGTCTTTTTTAAGCCCACGGCTGCCGTGCACCTCGGCATAGCGTCCGATACCAAGGATGAACGAATCTTCCAATTGCCAGAAGTAGTCTTCAGCCTGACAGTAGCCGAAGCCGAACACCACAGACTCGTCGGTCGGCCCCACAATGTGTGGCACGCCCCATTCGTCGCGATACACCGTCACGCTGCGGGCCAGAGCGTTGGCGTCGACTACGGTTGGCGACGACGAAGATTCGGCAGCCGATGCGTGCCACCTTGCAGGAGCGGCCACCACGCCCACACTTACGATCGCCAAAAACAATACGCAGCGACGCGGAAGCGACGATTTGAACATCCTAAAGCATCTCCCAAACATCCGAACCAGCAACCAATGCACGGTCGCAAAAGGGGCGAGAATATGGCACCTCACGGCGCGGCCGATGCTGAGCGGACGGCCCCGCCGATTCACAGCAAAGGCGACACTTGCCTGCTGCCGAAGTGCTTCCCAAGTGTACTCGACCCCGCCCCGGCATGCACGCCACACGGCCGCCGGCTCGCACCACTCAGCAATCGGTTCGCTGCTCATTCCGCGCTCGTTTCACCGAATGGCCAACCAGCGGGTTGAGGGAACCACTACCGGCCGATTGGCCCAGTGTCAGGAATTTGGCAATCTCGGTGGTTTCGAACCAAAGCCGCGGAAAGGCGAGCGAGCCCCTCGAGAATCAACGATTGCCACGTCGGGGCTGCTATCTGGACATCGCATCGCCCAAGCAAGTGAGCCAGTTGCGAGGGGATCAAGAGAACAAAGATTTTTCGAAACAACAAGCCACCGAAAGGGAGTATCTGAAATAATACGTAAACGTCTCGGGCAGGGCGCAGCCGCGCTGTTTGCCGAGGGCAGTTCTTACGAGACCAGATCGAAAAAGCCCGGCGGACGTCGGGCCAAGCGGTCGTCGGGCAAACGGCATTTTTTGATTGCGTGTGGCGCGTGCGAGGTTCTACAATCGACCGCAATGCTCGCTCGACAGGAACGGGAAAAAGGCACTCGCAGAACTGGACAACAGACACGAAAGGTTGGTAGCGCAGCCTTCTTCTCAATGGCTGCGGAACCGACCGATGCCGGCCGCGCAGCGCGGGAAAAAAACCACAGATACGTTTGACCAAGGAAAAAGATGTTCATGCGAAGCCAACGTTTGATGTCGATGGTCGTGTTGTTGGGACTAGGGCTGCTTGTCGTCTTGACACGTACCGGCATGTGTCAAGCGGCCGATGATGGCTCGGTGATTGGCCGCAAGGTCGATGATTTCCAGTTGCCCGACTTCCACGGCAAGCCGCACGCGCTCTCCGACTACGATGCCTATCCGGTGGTGGTCGTGGCCGTGTTGGGCATTGAATGTCCGTTGGTCAAGCTCTACACGCCGCGGCTGGTAGAACTGGCCAAGGCATATCGCGACCGCGGCGTGGCTTTCATCGGGCTGAACGCCAACTATCAAGACACGCCCACCGAAATCGCCGCCTTTGTCGAACGTTATCGTGTGCCCTTTCCCGTGCTGAAAGATCCTCGCAATCGGATTGCGGATCGCCTAGGCGCAGAGCGCACACCCGAGGTCTTCGTGCTCGATTCGAAACGCACGATCCGCTATCGAGGACGCATCGACGACCAATACTGTGTGGGCTATTCGCGGCCCCGTGTGGAGCGAGAAGATTTGCGCGCGGCACTCGAAGATTTGCTGGCCGGTCGCGCGGTACGCGTGCCCGAAACCGAAGCACCCGGCTGCCTGATCGGCCGTGTTCGTACGGTCGAGCCGCACGGCGACATCACGTACTCGAAGCAGATCGCGCGCATTTTCAACCGGCGCTGCGTCGAGTGTCATCGTGAAAAGGAGTTGGCCCCGTTCCCGCTAACCACCTACGAGGAAGTGGTGGGATGGGCTGAAACCATCCGCGAAGTGATCAATCAGCGACGCATGCCACCTTGGTTCGCCGCGCCGGGGCATGGCGAATTTGCCAACGACATGAGCATGAGCGAAGACGAAATCCGGCTCATCAATCAATGGGTGGAAAACGGCGCGCCTGAAGGCGACCCGGCCGATTTGCCCGAGCCGCCGTCGTTCGCCACCGGCTGGCGGATAGGGCAACCGGATGTCGTGTTCCGAATGCAAGAGCCTTTCATCGTGCCGGCCGAGGGGGTAGTGGATTACCAGTATTTTGTGATCGACCCGGGATTTACAGAAGATGTGTGGGTCAAATCGGCGGAAGCCCGGCCGGGAAATCCCGAAGTGGTGCATCACATCGTGCTATATGCGGCACCGCCGGGAACTCCGCTGGAAACCAACGGCGACGGCGGTCTACTGGCTCCGATGGTCGCGATTTATGCGCCAGGCATGCCACCCTGGGAATATCGCGCCGGATCGGCAATGTTGATCCGAGCCGGTTCGAAGCTCGTGATTCAAATGCACTACACGCCCAATGGCCGGGAGCAGCAGGACCAAAGCTACGTGGGACTTCGCTTTGCCGATCCAAGCGAAGTGCGACACAAGGTGCGGACTTCGATGGCCCTGAATTTAGGGTTCGCCATTCCACCGCACGCCCGCGACTACGAGGTTCGGGCGTCGAGCAAACTGCGACACGATACATTGCTGCTCAGCCTGTTTCCGCACATGCACTACCGCGGCAAGGCTTTCCGGTTTGTGGCCGAGTATCCCGACGGCACGAGCGAGATATTGCTCGATGTGCCACGCTACGATTTTTATTGGCAGTTGCGGTATGATTTTGCTGAGCCGAAATTCTTGCCCAAAGGAACGCGGCTGCGGTGTATCGCTCACTTCGACAACTCGGAAGATAACCCGATCAATCCAGACCCAAATCGAACGGTTCACTTCGGATTGCAGTCGTGGGAAGAGATGATGGTGGGCTACTTCACCATGGTTCGGGCATCTGAAGATTTGCAGGCCAGCGCTCGCTCGAAGCGTTGAAAGGCTCCTGCGAGGCGAACCGGTCTTGAAAACTCCTTCGCCTCGGTCGGTTTCAAGCAGCCACTACAGTTTG
>WGDQ01000603.1 GCA_015493185.1 Planctomycetaceae bacterium | reverse complement strand
GTTCCACACCGCATGTAAACTTCCGTACACCATTTGCCGGCGGCTTTTTTCGATCGCGATTTGCAAGTCGTTATTTGAAAATGCTTTGCAGCCAAAACGCGGCGTCCCGTCGGCGTTTGGCACACGCCCTGCAAAAGGGTTTCGTCCCACGAAGGCGGCCCACGCTACAAAAGGCCGGCCGTCAGACGTTCGTGCAGGGCCTCGATGTCCGACCAACAGGGGTCGACGGATCGGCACGCCGAGCCGTTCGCACTCAGGAACGAAAAAGGAGTTTTTGCCATGTTGGTACTCACACGCAAAAGCGGCGAACAAATCCGTATTGCTGACGACATCACGATCACCGTGCTTCGCATTCAAGGCAACTCGATCCGTATCGGCATCGAAGCCCCTCGCAGCGTTCCCGTCGTACGCGCTGAGCTGCCCCCACGAGAGGCAATCGACTCTGCCCCTCAGCCGCACGTGGCCCCACCGGCCGAGCTTTCGGCGCCGCTAAGCGAGCCGCCGTGCTGCAAAACGCCCCCGGCCGATGCGTCGCCGGCCGAGTCGCCGCTTCCGCCCGGCCCGCTCAGCCCGCGCGTGGTTCAGCGCCGCAGCCACCTTCACGATCGGCGTTCGCGACCTCAAGCCCGGCACACACCGCGTGCGAGCGGCTTTTCGCCCGTTTCCCCAACCGCCACCTCGGCTCGGGCTGTGCCGCTCTGCTGAAAACTGAAAAAAGCCCCGCGCATGCTGCTGCAAACCCGCGAGCCTGCGAACCGGCAACCCGGTCGCCACGCACCGGGCCGCAAACTCAGCCATCCGAGCGCTTCTACCGCTGCGAACTCTGCAAAAAACAGCGAAACGTCCGGCTTGAAGGCTCGGTAAAAATCGCGAAATCGCCGAAATCGCCCGCCGATCCGACTGCGATTGACTCACGATCGCACGTTTTGGTAGCTTTCGCCGCGCTCATCGAGCAGCGTTTGCCGCACCGCACGTTCGTTGCTGGCAGATGGTGCTCTGCTGAGTTTTCCCAAGGTCTCCCGGCCATTGGGCCCGGCCCTCGGCGCCGCCACCCTGCGGCGCGACACTTTTCCCGGTCGACACGCACCTCCGGCGGTCGCCGCCGCGCGGTTCTCTCTCCGATATGCTGAGCCCCTCGATGGCTCGCACTTCGGCCCCCCGCGCCAGCGGTCGCAAACCGCCCGAGGCCGCCCGACTTCCGCATCTCACAGGTAGCACGGTGACGTTCGCAGCAATCGGCCCCATTTCGATCTACTTGCCCGAAGGCGTCGAGACCAACGAGTGGCTCGGATCGAAATTCCCGAAATGGAACATGGGCCTCATCTACGAGAAAACCGGCATTCAAAAGCGGCACATCGCCCGCGACGATCAGTGTGCTTCAGACCTCGGCGTAGCGGCGGCTGAAAAGCTATTCAACGAGCACCAGATCGACCGCGAATCGATCGACTTCTTGCTCTTCTGCACGCAAACGCCCGACTACCCGTTGCCCACCACCGCTTGCCTCATGCAAGAGCGGCTCGGCCTGCCCACGCGCGTGGGGGCCCTCGATTTCAACCTCGGTTGCTCGGGCTTCGTTTACGGTCTTTCGCTAGCCGAGGGCCTGTTGCGCTCGGGCGCCGCCCGCCGCGTGCTGCTGATCACCGCCGAAACGTACAGCAAGTACATTCATCCCGAAGACCGTTCGCTGCGCACCGTATTTGGCGACGGCGCCGCGGCCACGCTCATCGAGGCCGCCGATCGTCCGTCGTTCGGGTCGTTCGTTTTCGGCACCGACGGCAAGGAGGCCGACACGCTCTTCGTTTCTCGCGGCGGCGCCCGACAGGGCGCCGGCACGCTGCGTCCGCGCCGGCGACAGCGTTGGCAAAGTTCGCTCTACATGGACGGTCCGAGCTTGATCGACATATCGCTCGAGCGCATTCCGGCCCTGCTCCAGGAGGTGCTCGATCGGGCGAAACTCGATCGCTCGCAGATCGACCTGTTTCTCATGCACCAGGCCACGCACATGCTGCTCAGCCGCTTGCGGCAGCGGCTCGAACTCGACGAAGAGAAAATGCCCACCGTCCTGCGCGATTTCGGCAACACCGTCTCGTCTACGTTGCCCATCGCCATTCACCAACTGCGCTGTTCGGGCCGCCTGCGTCCGGGCGTGCGCAGCATGCTCATCGGCTTCGGCGTCGGCTTCTCCTGGGCCGGCTGCATCTGGACCGAAACCTGGCAAGCCCACGCCGCCAACATCACCCCCCGCGCCGCTTAACCTTCTTCCGCGCCCACAGCACGCAATCACCTCGCGCCGTGCATCGCATCGCGAGACCAGAATAGCCCAGATTTTTCGAAGACACCATTCACCAGCGGCTGAACCACCGGTGCACGATGGAGTCGTCGCCGAATTCTGTGGGCCGTTTGCTACACTGGCATCTGGTGGGCAGATCGTAGATGACCCCGTTGAGACGCTTTCGCCAGTCAGCCGGTTTGCGTCCGGTGGGCTTCGGTAGCCATTGCTCCAACAAATCCAGTTCCATCCGGATGCTCATAATCATGGCATGGCTTTGTCAGACTCCACAAGAAAGACAATTGCCGACGCGGTCATGTGAAGCTCATAAGCGGCTAAGTGCTGTGGAATCACGACTTGTTGTGTGCCTTGCCCATGACCGCCGAGTTTGTTCCTCAGTGTTGGAACGCCGCTTTCAAGATTCTGACGAAGCGTGGAAAAATGGGATTGCAAGTAGCCGGGCACGAGGCCTTTGTCAAACACGATTTTCAGCAGCGCCTTTGCGGTGTCACCGGTCTTATAAGTCCATTTCCGCTTGTCACATATGGACTTCAAGGTGCTTTCTAGGGATTTCAAGCAATCGTTCAAGCATTCCCCAAGTCGCCCATGCCGATAATGTTCGTGCGCGCGCAAGTACTCTTCGTTAGCGCCTTTGAATTGCGGATCTTGCAGCAGGTGTAACGCGGGGCGGACCGCTTCTTGATGGATGATCTGGGAATCGACTCGAACCATTTTTCCGGATTCGTATTGGAATCCAACCCCATGCTCACGAAACCGAGTGTTGACTTCTTCAATTACCTCATTGGGGGTCATCCTTGGCTCACTCAAATAGCGAAACTCTTCATCACCGCAATATTCTTCGATGACGCGCAATGTGAGTTCAACAGCATCGATGACACGTTCCGTCGATCGTTCTTCGAGAAGAAAAAGGTAAACGTCTTTTTCAGGTAGCGGTCTGCCGGAGATTTGCGCCTTATGAGAGAGAGTAAACACACCGTACTCGCGGCACAACGTGTCGTGGATGAATTCGAGGCATTCGCGCGTCCTGGAGCTGGGGAGGTCGAGTCGCCCAAGGCCGTCGCGAAAAATGTGAACAAGTTGACCCCGCAACGCTTTAGGCACATCGTCGTACTGGTAGACGTTTGGCATCTCGCCACGTTGGCGACGTTGACGTTTCGAAAAGAGGTCGTAAATAGCCATGGCGTGTGATTCAGGATCCTAGCCGTTGTTCTGGAACCACCGGATAAAACGCGTCTGGATAGCCGAGACAGGAAGTTTTTCCGCAAGAATTCGAGGTTCTGGCCGCTGGCTCACAACTAGAGCAGTTTTTGGCGCCAAATAAGTGCAAAAGT
>WGDQ01000602.1 GCA_015493185.1 Planctomycetaceae bacterium | reverse complement strand
GCGGCGAAAGGGCCATTCCCTGCAAAAGGCCTCGCTTCTTTTTGCAAAAAAGAAAGGAAGAACAGCCCGCCGTGTGTGGGCGCGATCTTTTTGCCCTATGCGGGGTGTCGTCTTCGCTGGCGCCAAAGCGACACCTGCGTGACTTCGCGGCCCGGAAACGGGGTCGTTCTTGCCGGAACCTGATGGTGCGCCTAGACTGGGAACAAGCGCTCCGCACCCCCGCCGGGCGGTCGACTGTAGATCATCGAGAAGTCGAGCGACTCCATGTCTATCGGTGAAGAAGACATTTATCAGGAACACATCCTCGATCACTATGAGGATCCGTACCATCGAGGGCACTGTCCGCACCCGACGCACGCCCACCAGGAAGATAATCCGCTGTGCGGCGATGTGGTGCGCATCGAGATGGAGATCGACGACGAGGGCCGAATCAAGGAGATTTACTTCGATGGCGACGGTTGCTGCATCAGTCAGGCATCCGCTTCCATGTTGGTCGAGGCCGTCGAAGGCAAGTCGGTCGAAGAAGTGAAGAAGATGACGGCCGAAGACATGCTTCGGCTCTTCGGAGCGCGACTCACCCCGAATCGGCAAAAGTGTTGCTTGTTGCCGTGGCGTGTTCTGGAAACGGCGATCTTCTCGCCCATCGGCCCAAAGGCGGATACGGCCGCCACGGACCACCAAAGCAGCGAAGCCGATCGCCGCGAAGCGGCCGCCGGAGAGTCCGCTTCTGAAACCTCTGAGTCGGGCGATCAGGGTGCGTGACCGCCCAAGGCGGCGTGCGCAACGCGGACCAAGGTTGTCCGAGTAGGAGCGTAAAGGGGGCGATTCGTTTTCGACCGGTCGCCGCCACGGCGGGTGGCGTGCACGCTGCCGGCTCGATCGCAATTCGGCGGCGCGGTTCGTCCGTGGCACGTCGGACCGACGGGGGCGCGGGGCCGCTGTTGAAAGCCAGGCAAGGCAGCGGGGACGGTGGCCCACCGGCACGGCGACAACGGGCGTGCGTCGATCGGCGTTTTTTCGCACAAAAGTTTTGGAAAGGTACCGTTTCTGATGAGCGCGGCGGCCCCGACAACACTGCTCGATCCTGAAGCGCTGCGCCCCGATTTTCCCATCCTTTCCACACGATTGCCCAATGGCGCGCGGCTCGTTTATTTCGACAACGCCGCCAGCAGCCAGCGACCCCGGCAGGTGATTCAGTCGCTGGTCGACATGTATGAGAAGCACTACGCCAACGTGCATCGTGGCATTCATTGGCTGAGCGACCAGAGCACCGATCGCTACGAAGAAGCCCGCCGCCGCGTGGCCCAGTTCATCGGAGCATCGCGCGAGCACGAGGTGATCTTCACGCACGGCACGACCGAGAGCATCAACCTGGTGGCGCGAAGCTGGGGCGATGCGAATCTGAAGCCCGGCGATGAAATCCTGCTCACGCTGATGGAACACCACTCGAACATCGTGCCGTGGCATCAGGTCGCCGAGCGCACCGGTGCGGTGGTCCGCTGGATACCGATTACCGACGACGGTCGCTTGGACCTGGCAACGCTAGACGAATTGCTGAACGAAAAAACGCGGATCGTGGCCATCACGGCCATTTCCAACGTGTTGGGCACGATCAACCCCATCGAGCAAATCATCCGCCGCGCACACGATGCCGGCGCGCTGGTGTTGGTTGATGCCGCGCAGAGCGGCCCACATATGCCAGTCGACGTGGCGGCGCTCGACGCCGATTTTCTCGCCCTGAGCGGGCACAAAATGATGGGGCCCACCGGCGTGGGCGTGCTTTATGGCAAGGAACGGCTGCTCGACAAAATGCCTCCCTTCCTGGGCGGCGGCAGCATGATTCGCCGCGTGCGGCTCGACGGCTTCGAACCGGCCGATCTGCCGGCCAAGTTCGAGGCGGGCACACCGCCCATCGTTCCGGCTATCGGGCTAACGGCCGCCATCGACTATTTGCAGCGCGTCGGGCTGGCTGCCATTCACGAACACGAACGCCTGCTCACCGAACGAGCGCACGAAGTGCTGCGCGACGTGGGCGGCATCCGCTTTCTGGGCCCCGAGCCGCAGCACAAGGTGGGCATTGTCAGCTTCACGGTCGAGGGCGTGCATGCCCACGATGTGGCGCAATTGCTCGATCGCCACGGCATTGCCGTACGAGCCGGCCACCACTGCACGATGCCGTTGCACAACGCACTGGGAATCAACGCCAGCACGCGTGCCAGCTTTTACCTGTACAACACGCTTGAAGAAGTCGAGCTGCT
>WGDQ01000601.1 GCA_015493185.1 Planctomycetaceae bacterium | reverse complement strand
GCCCAACAAGTCGTGTCCACCATCCGTGGCCAAGGCCCGGCCTTCATGGAGCACAAAGGCGAATGGTTCCAACCATCGCAACGCCTTGCCCTTGCCTTGGACACCAAACACCAGCGTCCAGAAAATCAAAAACGCCACACGCCGACATGCGGAATGTAAGTTGAACCCCACGGGAATCATCCAAACACGAACTGGAGCCGCTTTCGTCCCAGCCACGGGACGCGGATATCGGTCTCGCCGAACCCGGCCGCAAGGAGCAAGGGATTGTGAGCTCGCTTTTGAAATCGAACGACGATGTCGCCCTCGCCCACCAGCACGATCGCCGAGGCATCGATGAAGTCGCGAAACACGTGTCGCGACTTCGCCGTTTCATATCCGTCACCAATTCGCGATGCCAGCAGGCGATACAAGCTGCTCCCCATCAACGTCAATTGCAGGTCGCAGTTGACCTTCAACGCGACCGCCGAGGATAACGCGTCCATATGGAAGAAGTCGATCCCGTCTTCGATCCCGTTCTCGATGAGCATCCGTTGCGCATAGCGGCCGATGAGGGTCGATGGCGAGCGGCGAAACTGGTTGGTCAACAGCACGGTTGGAGACTCGTGTCCAAGATCGGTGGCCACCAGTTGTCGCACTTCGCCCTCGTAGTCACTCAACCGCACGCGTTGCTCCAGCACGCGCGGCGTGCGGTAGGTTCGGGAAACGCCCTTCAACTCGATGCGCCGCCAAGCGGAGGCCGGGGTGGCAGCAGTCTCTCGCAGCAGTTTTTCCGAACGACGACGCAACGTAATGAACTTGATGCCTTGCTTATTCAGGCGGTTCAGGTTGGCGTACGTCGTCAGACGCGAATCGAACACCAATTCGTCGGGGAGCCTGCCGGTACGGCGTTTCCAGAAACGGACGAACTGCAGAATCTCGTCATTTTGTTCGTTCTTGCGGAGATCGGCGTTGCCGTAGCAGAACACGCGGCGATCCGCGTCCTGGGCCACAAAAGCCAGAATTCCCTTCTGTTTTCGGCTTCTTTTCGACACATAGTGCTTTTCGATCAGCGCCTCGTCGCCGTGGAACGGGATCGTGTGAAAGTCGAGATCGAACGACGAGCCCCACGACAAACCAAGCTTTCCCACCGCGTTGAACCAGCGTCGCATCCACTTCGCGTAGCAGCTCGGATGGATGCGGCAGCTGTATTCGGTGAGGAAGGAACGCTTGGGAATCACGTTGAGTCCCGCGAACAACGCCAACCCCTCGTCAAACACATGACTCATCACGTGGCTGTGTCTCGCGTTGCCGAACAGCTTCAGGGCCAACAAGGAACGCACGGCCGCATCGGCGGGAATCTGCTTTGTGCCGGGCAGCCCCGCTTGGCGCACGATGGTCTTCAGGTCGGCTTCGACCAGCAGAGGCAAAAACAAGAACAGACCTCCGAACTTGGTCCGAAAATGGCGTGGGGACAGGTCGAGCGAGCGGACGTCTGCGGGCTTGGCCGCATCGGGCCGCACTTGCTCGGGACGTTCGTCATCGGCTCGCCTGGGCAATCGCGAGAATCCCTCCTCGGTCAAAATCGTGGAGACGGTCGCCGCGCTGACGGGCTGCCCCTCGCGAGAAAGCGTGCGGCTAATGTCGTGAATCGACAGATTCTGCTTGCGGAGAGCCACGACCGATTCGCGAAGCCGTTTTCGCTTACTGTCTGGTCGGACCTGGCGTTCAGAGGGCAGAAAGAAACTGCGGTCTGGATTCTGGCGAAACTCGTGAGCCATGACTCGCAGACTGCCGGCCGTATACCCGAACTGCTTCGCCACTTCCGCCGCGGGCTTCTGTTCGACGAAATACGCCCGCAGGGCCTCATACTGTCGATGCTTGGGGTTCTGGGGTTCCAGAAAGTGCTTCGCAAATGTTAACCTATCCTTGGACTGAAAAGGCATGCTTCCACCCTGCCAACTGCATCCTTGCAAATCGCTTGAAAACAGCAAAAACCGCGAAAACCCCACAAAATTAAGGAAAAATCGCGGATTCCCCCGTAGCGGCCCGATTCGTCCATCGTGGGATAGGACCGTGGGTGACATAATTATCAGTTTCAGGAAAAATTTACAATAGCATTGTAAATCCCCAGGATTTTCGGGGATCTGCCATCATGAAGTGTTAGGTCCAAAAGGGGCCGTGGGAATCCAGGCTAGCAGCTTGCTGCTGTCGGCACCAGCACGCGAGCTGCAACAACGCCGTGGCCGATACCTTAACCTCAAGCGGCCCGTTGATACAAGCGT
>WGDQ01000600.1 GCA_015493185.1 Planctomycetaceae bacterium | reverse complement strand
GAGAAATGATTGTTTGCCCACCTGTAACCGGATCGACCAGGATCAAAGCGTCTGCTCCCGGGTCTGCAACAATAATATCACCGGGGTTAAGGACAACAGCACGAACGTCGTTGCCCGGTGTCGCAAACGACAAACATACGAGGACCATTAGGATGTGCGCAAACTTGCTAAGTCTCATCACTTTTCTCCTTAAGTTGGAAACTACGATACGAGCGAAGCCCCATAAAGATGAATGTCTCCAAACAAATCGTTCCCTGAGGATGCATGGTTGGCATCGGCGCGCACGGTGAGCGCAAAAGACCACGAAGAAACTTTCTCCCGGCTTGCTAGATGCGGTGTGAATTGGCCGAAGATGAGAACCTTCAGCCAGGTCCGCTTGTGGAGACCGTTACGTTCTCCAACACGATCTTCCAAGGGCCCGTGGCGGCGCGCTGCTGCTCGCCAGAGCCGCGGTTTGAGATGATGACCTTACCCATGCCCGGGCGAAGGAAGCCCTCGGGCAGCGACAGAGCAACTGACTGCTGCCATCCGTTGGGGCCGAGTTGTCGGACGTGTAGGCGGACGTTGTGCGTGTCGCTTTCGACGATCATTTCGTAGCGATGGCCAGCCCGGATGGGCGGACAATCGGCTGTGCGGAGCAGCGTGGGTTCGGCCTGACCATTGCGCGCCGGCAGAATCGCCAGGACCGAGGCGTCCTCAGCCAGACCTCCAC
Organism: Planctomycetaceae bacterium; assembly: GCA_015493185.1. Taxonomy (GTDB): domain Bacteria; phylum Planctomycetota; class Planctomycetia; order Pirellulales; family JAEUIK01; genus WGDQ01. The sequence goes on along the minus strand of WGDQ01000600.1, from coordinate 6,732 downwards.
CGGCCAGGCATAATATGCCGGCCTGCATATTCGGCTGGCTCTTGCCGTCGAGCGCTCCCTCGGGTTTACCCCGCACGATGATTCGCAGATGGTCGTTGTCGGTTTCCGCCCGCCACTTGGTGCGCACTTCCAAATATGGGGCCGTATGCAGATCGAAGTCGGCCTGTGCCGCAAGCACCGGTGCGTTGATCAGACGCGCCCCGCCGCCGGGAAGAACCGCAACATCGGAGACGATGTCGCCGGCCTGGTTGTTTCGATACGTCGGCTTCAGCACCAGCCATTTCGTTGCATCGAGCGAGCCGCCAACGAAGCGGTCGAACAGGGCCGGCCGCCGCTCTGAGTTTGCATTGGTCCCGGTCTGGCGAGCGTGTTCGGCGTCGGTGTGTTTGCCGCGCACTGGCTGCTCGGGTGGGTCTTTATCCGCCAATCGCCCGGCCAACGTGCCGAGGGCCGAGCGGGCAGCTTCGACCAGCGCTGTTCCCCAGTTTGCGGGATCGTCGCTGCGCAGTTCGCGGCCTTGGCCGGCAGCGAGCCGAATCCGCTGCGCTGGCTGCTGGGGAGGAATGAGTTCGACTTGTCCGCGAAAAACCATCACTTGCACGACGTGGGCCGGATCGACTTGGACGCCGAAGCGGGTGCCGAGATCGCGCACGAGGGCATGCGGCGTTTTGATCTGGAAACCAACCGCCGCTGGCGGCACGTCGGCCACCACCTTGCCGGCCTCGAGGCGACACCGGCTGTCGTTTTCGGGAACCAACGAGGCAGGGCCTTCGACGATCACCCGGGCCCCGTTGTCGAAAACGATTTCCGCCCAGCCGGATGCCAGCCGCAACGGCACGTTTTGCGCAAGCCGGCCGCCCGGTTTCAGATCGACCGAAGAATCGACCCATTGTGCTTCATCAACGGCCAGCAACACGGCCACGCTCGGAGCCGATGGCGTCGAAGGCTCAACAGCGTCTGGCTGTTCGGTGCCCTCGGCTGCCTGTGACGGATCGACCGCCGGCGTACGATTCGGCGGCGAAAGAGCCGGCTGCTGCTCCGTTGGCACGTGCTCAGCGACCGATGAAGCGCGCCTCTCCGATGTGCCTAGTCGCATGCCCACCAAGGTGCCCAGCACGAGCATCAATACGCCGAACAAGACGATCGGCGTGACATCGAGCCATCGCTCCAATGTCCAATCGCCGAGCCATCCCACGACCGGCACGCGACGACTTGCACCTGGCCGGTCGGACGCCGTCGGCGGATCGACCGGGGGTAACAAGCCATCTGGGGGCGTGGGCGTGTCGAGGTGCGTCTTCCCCCGCGTCGCGTCGCCGGCGTGAGGTGTGCCGAGACGCGCCGCCTGCGAGGAGGTGTCGTCCGGCGCGGCCAGCAGATCGTGCAGCAACACGCTATCGAGCATGTGCTGCATGTACTGTTCCAACAGAAAGGGATTGTCGGCCAGCGTGTTCTGGAATCGCTCGAGATCAGGGCCTCTCAGGTGGCCATCGAGCAATCGCTCGAGCGATTCTTGCAACGGAAGCTGCTGGTCGTCTTGCGCCTGGTTCATTGAGAAGCCTCCTGGCGAAGACGGCGTTCGATGCAGTGCGACAGGGCAATCCGCACGCGCGAAAGCGCCTTGTAAACGGCGCGTACCGATCGATCGAGTACCGTGGCGATCCGATCCACCGACGCCGACTGCGTGTATCGTAAGTGCAGCAACTGCCGTTGCCGCGGGTCGAGTTGCTCGAGGCACTGTTCGAGCGCCTGGCGCCGTGCGTCGATCGGCTGCCAGAAGGCCTCGCTGCGAGCCCCCACCATGTCGACAAAGTCGCTGCTGAACGTCAGTTTGCGCCGCTCGCGGAGCCGTCGTTTTCGGAAGGTAAGCACGTTGTAATAGGCCACCTTGGCTGCCCATGCCCCGAAGTTCGTGTCGATTTCGAAGCGATCTCGTTGTTGCCAAAGTTGAAGGGTCGTGGCCTGATAAACGTCGTCGGCGTCGGTACGGTTGCCCACCATTGCCAGAATGTAGGCCCGCAACGAGGCGGAGTGTTCGCTGAGCAGCGATGTGAACTGCTCTTGGCTGAGCACCGCCTCGCCCGTCGACGTCTTCCGTGTTGTAGAAGACCTGGCAAAGGACATGTTGGAGGGTTCTCCGCCGTCGGCCAGAGATCTCATGTGACTAAACCGCGAAACGACAACGACGCCGCCAACGCCGGCTTCGTTGGTTTTCGCTCCGGTACGAATAGGGCGCGAGCTGGACGTTTTTGGACAGTGCCGAGGCAAAAATGTCCGGAGAAAACAACAGCCCAATGCCCCGGCACGCCTTAATCGCCGACCTTCTGAGACGGTAATTGCTCGGGCAACCGTAAGCCAGCGCGAGCGGCTTCCCCCTCGCGGGTGGTGTTCAGATTCGCAGGGGGCGGAACAGACCGATTTCGCGATGTCTAGAGAACGTCGGATGCGCTTGTTGTGGGCGAGAGGTTGCGCAAAGGGCGTCGGCGCCGATTCGATGGTCGCAAGCGTGGCGCCGGCACCTCAGCGTCGCGTCGGCCTTTTCGCGGTGGGATGTGCAGGGTGTTGTCGTCGCCGGTGGCCTGCGTATCCGCATCGCCCGATTGCCCGGACCGGTTCGAGCTGGGCCGTTGCGTGGTCCGTTCTTTGTTCGCCGGCGCCGCGGCGTCTGGCATCTGGCGCGTACCCCGGTGCCGGCCTTGGAGCCGATGGGGGAACAAACGCCGTCGTGTTCCCGATGCGCCCGACTGCCGTGCCCGCCGCCATCGCTGGAGCCAATCGCCCTGTTCGAGCCTTTCGAGCAAGTCGCCAGCCAGGGGCCGATTGCTGAGCACCGAATCGAGCAACTCCTGCAAAAGGTCGATGCCACGGTCTGCGAGCACCTCGACATCGAGACGCGGCTCGTCAAGCGTTCCTCGCACCGGGAAACGCAGCAAGCCCTGCTCTTGCAGGCGGCGCAATACGGGCCGGTCTTCTTGCAACGAAGGCAGTACGATTTCGACGGTCAGGTCCAAGGAGCGATCTGTGCCCACCGAGCCGCTTGTGCGAAGGGCGATCGTGCCGATTCGCAGCTCGAAGTTGTCGTGCCACACGCGCTGCCCGTCCCAGTAGAAGCGAACGATCGATTGCTCGATCAGCCGGGCGCTGGAAGGCAAATCGAGTGCGGAGATGAGCTGCGAGGCGATTGAGCCACCACCGAGCGTGGCGCGGTGAATGGTTAACTGCCCACCGATCTTTCCCTGTGGCGGGTCGATCAGCCGGACGCTGCCGCTGTCGATGTGAAGGGAAAACTCACCCTCGGCCCGAGCCACACCGGCCAGCATCGGCGCGGCCATGGCCAGCAGGTCGTCGCAGATTTCGGGCGACAGTTCCATGCGGTCGGCCAGTTGGCTTTCGTGAACGAATATTTCAGGAACCGATCCCGGGCTCTCGGCCATGCCGGCTGCGGTGCGAACGCCCCCCTCGATGTTGAGAGGTCCAAGATGCCAGCGAAGGCGCCCATGGGTGTCGCGCATGGTGATGTATCCGTCGCGCAGCGCGACCAGCACATCGGCGGGCAATCGGCGGGGTGGCGAAGCGGCCGTTCCGGAGTCGGCCGGCGTGCCGGCAAGTAGCGGAAAACCCGATGGTGCCGAGTTGCCTTCGCCTGCATGCTCGGACCGCATCAGTTCCGCCCTCGGATTGATGATCTCCACCGGCCCGGGCCGCCGAAGATCCCAGAGCAGTTGCCACAGCGGCCGACGCGTGCGAATGGCGGCGATCGTGATCAGCCGACGGCGATCCGGACCCAGCAGCTCAACCTCTTCGAATACCACAGGCGCGAACCAATTGAGCGAGGCGCTGCCGCAGCGTGCCCGATTTTTGAAACGGGGCATTGCCGCCTCCAGAGCCCAGTGCCGCAAAGGCGTGCGGGCCACGATCGTCGGTGCCATAAGAACGAGCATGCCCAGAACCACACCGCCCAGACCGATGGCCACGATCCAACGACCTCGGCGACCTCGAATACGGCGGCTCGTATCGGGTCGATTCGTCATGGGCGTGGCTTGCCCACGTGGGGCAATTCCCTACTTGGGGGCAATTTTGGGAAACAGCGGTTCCACCTTGCCCTCGGGCGTCAGGCGGGCCGTGACGCGCAGGTCTTCCTCGAGCGGTGGGCGATGCACCACCTGATCGAAATCGGCCTTTGCCAGAGGGGTAGGAAAGTTGAAACCAGCATAGATGGTTTCTGCTGCCCGGGGCATAAACGGCCGAATAAGAATCGCGGCAACCCGCACCGCCTCGGCCAGGTTGGTCAGCACTCGACGACACGCGTCGAGATCGTACTCGGGCTTTTTCTCGTTGGCCAGCAGCCAGGGTCGTTGCTGCTCAATATAGCGGTTTCCCGCGTCGAGCACCTCGCGCCAAATGAGCTCGAGCGCCTGATTGTAGCGACACGCCTCGATGTGTGCGGCAATCCGACCCACCACTTCAGCCACATCGACGCCGGCAAACACCTCGACCGGCTCGACATCGCGCGAGCCGGTCAACTGCCCGTCGAAATAGCGCAGCACCATGCTCACCGTGCGACTGAAGAGGTTGCCCAGATTGTTCGCCAGGTCGGCATTGTAGCTGGCAGCAAACCGTTGGAAGCTGAACTCTCCGTCGCCACCAAAGGGACACTCCCGCATGAAATAGTAGCGAAAGGCATCGCTGGAAAACTCACGCACAATGTCCATGGGCTCGATGACGTTGCCCAAGCTCTTGGCGATTTTTTGCACCTCGCCCGTGGCTTCGTCTTTGCGGTAAACAAAGCCGTGGGCGAAAACGCTGCGCGGCAATTCAACGCCGGCGCTCATCAGCATGGCCGGCCACAGAGCACAGTGAAACCGCGTGATGTCTTTGCCGATGAAATGCACATCGGCGGGCCACCACCGCCGGAAGCTTTCTTCGTCGGTGCCGTAGCCCACGCCTGTGATGTAGTTCAGCAGGGCGTCGAACCACACATAGATTTTGTGCTCCGGATCCCAGGGCACGTCGATACCCCAGGTGAAGTCGCGCCGGCTGATCGAAACGTCTTCGAGCCCCGAACGCACGAGGCTCACGATTTCGTTGCGCCTTGTTTCAGGTTGAATGAACTGTGGACGCTCCTCGTATAGCGCCATCAAGCGGTCGGCGTACTTCGAGAGCCGGAAGAAATAATTCTCTTCCTGAACCAGTTTCAGCTCTTGGTTCGGGTGGTTCGGGCAGCGACCTTCGGCAGAGAGCTGGCTTTCGGTTTTGAACTCCTCGCACCCTTCGCAGTAGAGCGCTTCGTAGTTCTTTTTGTAAATATCGCCCGCATCGTAAACACGCTGGATGAATTGCTGGCAGCCGATCCGATGGCGCTCTTCGCTGGTTTGAATGAAGTCGTCGTACGAGATGTCGATGCTGTCCCACACTTCCTTGAACTGCCGGGCCATATCGTCGACGTAGAGTTTGGGATCGAGCCCTAATTCTTCGGCTCGTTGCACGACCTTGATCGTGTTTTCGTCGTTGCCCATCAAGAAAAAGACATCGTAGCCTTGCTGTCGGCGATAGCGTGCCTGCACATCGGCCCCGATTTTTTCGAACGCCGTGCCGATATGGGGGCGACTGTTGGGGTAGTCGATGGCTGTGGTCAAATAGAATTTTCGTCGTGACATCGAGTTCGCTTCGCCTCACGCTTTGTCGAAGGAAGAAAGTCCGCTTTGGGGGCAATCGATCGTCTCGCGAAGTTGGCTGGCCCCGCACAAGGGCACTTGCGATCCCAAAATTTTGCGATTCCAAAAAAGTCGACCGCGACGGGCCGCTACAAAGCAGGAATAAGACGTGCTGCCAGGAATAAGTTGCAAAAACGTTGCAAGTTTGTCGCCGCCACAAGCGGCCACGAAGGCCCGTCGGGCATCGCCATTCGCACAGGGTCGCCGCGGAGCGGGCCAGTCATCCCAAATCGTTACGAGGAGCCGCATTGTAGTCGCTTGTGCGGTGCGTTTGAATGCGAGACCGTCCGCCGTGGCGAGCACGGCTTCTGCGACCTTGGCGCGCAACGTGCAATGGCTCCGTCGCCCGTGTCGCTTCCCCGGAAACGGACGGGACCAAACGGACCAAGACGCACCGGCCGTACGCGAGGTAGCGGCCCCTGATACCTGATAAAGGCCCTTGAGCGGTGCGACTCGGGCCGTTTCGGCCGCTTTTCAGCGGTTTTTTCGATGTCTGCGGAAGTCTCTTTTTTTCGAGTTTTCGCCCATGCCAACCTTGCCCGGCCCGTGACAGCCGATCGCTCGGCAACAACGGACTACCGTTCAAAAGCGACGTTCAAAGGCGAAATGATACAAGCCCGTCCACTATCCGACAGATGCGGCGGCTCGGTTTTTTGGGGACGATCTGAACTTGGGATTGCCTTGAAATGGCCTTCGAGTGCAAGATGTCGGCCCTTGTCGTTGGGAGCAGGGCTCAATGCCGCCTGACGGAAGTGCGCGGATCGGTTCCACGCGACCTCACGCAGGCCGCGGCTTGCACGGCACATGGTCGTGCGGCCGGCGCTTGCGGCATTACCGCTTCTGTTTGTCGTATGTTGTCTCGGCTGCACCGATGGATGCGGCAGAGACCGCGCACCGCAGGGATGATCGCCCGATCATCAGCCCGACCTTTCTCCTTCAGCATTTCAAACGCGAGTGTTTTTTTTCGATGAGCCACGTTTTCTCTCGCAACATAAGAAACTGAGAATCTGTGACCTTCGGG
>WGDQ01000599.1 GCA_015493185.1 Planctomycetaceae bacterium | reverse complement strand
CGGCACGCCGCAGCGCAAACCAGTCGGCGCGGCCGGGCTAGGCCGAATATGCCACGCGGCGGGGGACGCCACACGGTGCGGTTCGCGTCGCCCCCCGAGCATGAAACCCCGAGAAGCGCCAAAGGTTTTGCAATTTGATCGGGTCGGCATCTTCTTATCGGCCCGGGCCGATCCGCTCGGCATCGCCGCGGAGTGCTCATAAGCGGCCCAGTGAAGGCAAATCGCCGCAAGGACCACAGTCGCACGTGAGCCTTCGCGCGGCCCCGGCTACGCACACCCTCGGTCCTTCAACCAACCCGGCCCGGCCCTACCAAGCAAACACTCGGATCCACCTTCGCAGGACGGTAATTGCGGCCTCCGCCAACAGAGCACGGGCAGTGAACCACGAAGGTTCCCGTGTTATAGCGGGACAACGCGGGACAACGTCGGCTGCCGATGGGGGGCGTTTTGCTGACGAAGGGGCCAACTCATCAGGGCGTGCTACCGGCGGGGGCGGCCATTCGACGCAACTGACCGCAGGCGGCGTCGATCTCGGCCCCTTTGCGACGGCGCACCTGTGCGTTGATGCCACCGCGGCGCACGATGGTCAGAAAACGCTCGATCGACTGCCGATCGGGCGAACGATAAGGCAACCCGGCCACGGGATTGTAGGGAATCACGTTCAACAGCGTGGGCCGCCCCGAAAGCAAACGAACCAGGCGTCGGGCATCGTCAGGACGGTCGTTCACGTCGGCCAACAGCACATATTCGAACGTGGGTCGCCGGCCGGTGCGGCGGAAGAATTCGTCCACCCCAGACAGCACGGCCCGCAAGCCAATGTTTCGATTGATCGGCACCAGTCGGTTGCGCAGCACATCGTCGGCCGCGTGCAGCGAAACGGCCAGATGGTACTGCTTGCCCGCGGCGGCCAACTTTCGCAAACCGGCGGGCAGCCCTACGGTGGAAATCGTCACACGCCGGGCACTGATGCCCAACCCCTGTTCGTCGGTGGCCCGGTCCAAGGCGGGCAGCAATTGCGCTACGTTGGCCAGCGGTTCGCCCATGCCCATCACCACAATGTGTGTGAGCCGCTCGTTCGGATCGAGCAACCGCACTAAGCGCAACATCTGCTCGACAATCTCACCGGCTGTCAGGTTGCGCACCACGCCGTCGAGCCCGCTGGCACAGAACACGCAGCCCATACCGCACCCTACCTGGGTGCTGATGCACACCGTGCGCCGCTGCCGCTGGCGAATCAACACGCATTCGACCCGCTGGCCGTCGTGCAGTTCGAGTAGCAGCTTTTCGGTGCCATCCGGTGCGCGGCGATGCATGGCCACGCGTGTGGTCCAAATCTGCCAATGCTCGGCCAACGCAACCCGCAACGATTGCGGCAGATCGGTCATGTCGTCGAACCGTTCGGCGCGGGCCGCATACAGCCAACGCCAAATCTGGCGCGCACGAAAATCGGGCTCTCCGTGCTGCGAGAGCCAAGATCGGAGCGACGACAACGAACACTCGAGTAGGTGCATCGGCAGACGACAAAAAATCAAAACGACCAGGAACACGTGGCCGGAACGAACTGGACAGCAACCAAGGAAAGTCGACCCGAAAACCGCAAAAGCACTACCCCAAACAAAAAAACACCACACAACCAACCGAGCTACAAGCCCACGCAGCGAGGGCAACCTGCTTCGCGGCGCGGGTCGTCAGGCCCCTCTGGAGCACTGCACTGGTTTGTGCTCGCGTGGCCAGGGGCCTCAGTCGGCAAAGCCGCCGGCAAGCGTACCACAACGCGACGCGACCAGCTTCACCCGCCCCCCAAGCGCAGTGCGGGCGGCCGTTGTTGTGCGGCAACGCGGCATTGCCGGCCCAATTCGGCCCGAAGTTTACGACCGGTTGGCCGTGCGACGCCGGTTTCTGCTATTCTGCGGGGCACACCGGGCAAAGTCCAATCGTGCCCGCACCGGTTGGTGTTTTTCGATTTTTCGCCTCATCTTCCCTAGCTGGAATCCGAGTGCCATGTCAACCGACCGACCGCAGCCTCCGGAAGACGCAGGCCAAAGCCCCTATCCTCCCTACATGCAGCCACGACGCTCGGGCAGCGGATGTTCGTGCCTGTTGGGGCTCGGATGCGGTTGTCTGCTGGGCGCCGTGCTCACGGTGCTGCTCTGTGCCGGCGTGCTATCGTACATCGGCTACGAAATCAGCGACCTGATCGATTTGGACAAACTGGGAATCGCCTTCGAAGAGGCCTGGAGCGACGACCCACAAGCGGTCACCCGCGTCACAACAGAACTGGCCGAAATCGAACTGCCGCGCGACTACCATCCGGTGGGGGCGTTCTATTACCAGATTCCGTTCACCACGAACGAGATTCGCTGGGTGGTATACGAAATCGGCGATGAGCAGGGCGTGATGATGCTGGGCAACCTTGGCCCGCTCCGCATGGATGTCGAACAGGTGGTGCAGTATTTCGAAGATTTGCTCCAAGAGCACGACCGCCTGCGCGATCACACCGAACAGAAGCGGATCGAAGCCACGGAAACCCGCGAAATGGTCATTCGCGGTCGGCCGGCCACGTTTGTTTTCATCCGCGGCGTGGCCGAAGTGGACGACGAAGAAAAGCCTTTTCGCGAGGTGACCGGAACGTTCGAAGGCAGCAGCGGCCCAACCATCTTCTTTTTGCACGTCGACGAATCGGCTTACGACGAAGACGAGGTGATCGGCATTCTCGAATCCATCCGCTGAACCGCACTCCCGGGCACTCTGAGGTTCGACCGAGCCTTTCGCCCTCGTCGAAATTTTGGATTGACCGCGACGCCTGCAACGCACGCGTTGTCGATCCTCGCACGCTCTCGCGGCAGGCGGGCATCGCACGGCATCTCATCTTTTGCGGCTTGCTGCGCCGCGGATGGCGACGGTCTGTGCGCCACGGG
>WGDQ01000598.1 GCA_015493185.1 Planctomycetaceae bacterium | reverse complement strand
GAATCCCTCGCTCGATTTTGCCCTTATGCGTTCGGAAGACGCGAAGATTGAGTTCCAAGGGAAGGTGGTCGGGAAAAAGCTCCGCGGACAGACCCTGAAAGGTCCATATCGCTGCAGCCAACGTGCCGCCGTCGATGTAGCTCCGATACGTCCATTCGTGGCCAACGTTCACGCCTTTCTCGCTAGGCTCGCCGCGCCGGTTGATGAACCGCAGTTTCCCGTAAACAGGCACGCGGGCAGTAAGCCCACCGCGCGAAGGACCAACGACATATACCTTCCGCCCTGCCCGATTTTCGGTCGTAATCTCATGCCAGTGTCCGTTGTGCCGGTCGGTGTAACCGTTGCCGTTTGCATCAAGGAACACCTCGTGCCGATGACCTTGAACCCGTGTCGTTTGGCCACGCATGGCAATCTCTGAACTTGCCGAGCCGCCTTGCCCTGACACCGGTTCCAAATCTGCGGCGCGAATCTCGTGCGTATGTCGCAAGCCGCGAACCACGAAGACGTAGCTGATCGTGCCGGTTACCAGCAAGAGCACGGTGCCGATCAGTGTGAATCCGGCCATTCGCCCTAGCACGATTTCGCTCGGCCGTACCGGTTTGGTAACCACGGTGTGGATGGTGCGCTTCGCTATGTCGTTCGGGAGGCTGAAGACACTAAGAAACAGCGAGAGCAGCAGCACCAGGTAGCTGGTGGTTGTGAGCACCACGCTCAAATATAGCCGGGCCAAATTGGTGCTTTGTGGATCGAGGTACCAGCCTGCGAATAGAAGCACGAGTACAAACACGAAAAACACGACGAGCACTCGACGATGCAGCGACTCTTGAACAGCCAGTCGCGTTAGCGCCCATGCTCGCCGTGGCGAGATGCGAAGCAAATCGCCCAGCCCGCCCACAAGAGTGCGTGCTACACGTTCGCCACCGTTCAGTGGCCCGTACCGCAGGGCCATGAACAAATAGCTCAGCACTATCGCGCCGCCGGCCAGCAAGGCCAGCACCAACAACCACTGCCCAAGCGCGGAAGGCAACCATTCAGAAAACGGAGGAAGTGCCTCTTCAATAACCATCTATTTTGTGCCGTGTACGATTCGGTTAGCCATACGAGCCGCAGCCGGAGAGGTCGCGGTCGGCCTGTGCGCGGAGGAGCGGCCGGCACCGGCAACAGTCAGGGCTTCCCGTTATTGGTTGTTCAGCGGTTCGTCAATTGACTTCTTTTTTCTCGGCTGATGGCGATCCCCCGGCCGCACCATCGTTTTGCGCCGACGCTTTCGAGACGAGATTCTCTTCCTCTTCCGCCCGGGAGTCTCGCACCACGCGGCGCCCAGGGCGGGCCTCGCTGTCGCGTACGATTTTCAGGAACAAATCTTCAAGCGTCGTCGTGGGGTGGTCGACCTCGAGCAGCGTCGCATGGTCTTGTTGCACGATTGCTTCGATTTGCTGCCTCGCCTGATCTGACAAACCTCCGATGCGCAGCAGAGTTTCGTCTCGAATCTTCAGCAAGCTATCCACACGCCCCAGTTCCTTCAGCTCGCCGTTGTGCAGAATGGCGATGCGGTCGCAAACATCCTGCACATCGGCCAGCAAGTGACTGCAAAGCACGACCGTTTTCCCCTCATCTCGAAGACGGAGAATGAGGTCCTTGATGTGGCGTGTGCCGATCGGATCGAGGCCGCTGGTCGGTTCGTCCAACAGCACGAGATCCGGATCGTTGATTAGCGCTTGCGCCAGACCGATGCGCCGTGTCATTCCCTTGGAGTATTCTCGCAATTGTCGGCGCCGCGCTTTGGCGAGCCCCACCATGTCGATCAGTTCGGCCGCCCGCTTGCGTCGCTCGGCAGCCGACATGTCGAACAATCGGCCGTAGAAGTCCAGCGTTTCCTCGGCCGTAAGAAAGCGATACAGGTACGACTCTTCGGGCAGGTAGCCGATTCGTTCATTCTTGCTGACGTCGCTGGCCGCGCGCCCAAAAACCAGTACTTCGCCGCTGGTCGGAAACAATAGGCCGAGAATCAGCTTGATGGTTGTGGTCTTGCCCGATCCGTTGGGGCCCAGCAGACCGAAGACTTCGCCACGGTGAACTTCCAGGTCGAGTGCTTTGAGGGCTTGTACTTTCTGACGCCCCCAGAAATCGCGATAGACCTTCGAAAGATTTCGGGTTTCGACAATAACGTCTGAGGCCATGAAGCGCCCTTATCGCGGCTGAATATGAAAAAACAAATGAAACAGAAGTAAAAAACGAGCCGAGATAGCCAGGCAAATCAACGGGTGCCGCGCGAGCTACCAGATCAGCAAATCGTTGCGGCCACTCGTCTTCCCTCCCGACGAGGCTTGCCCCGCGGTAGGGTCCACGTCCGCCTTGCCTTGTCGGTGGTGGTGCCGGAAGGGCTCGAATCGGACAAAGAAAAGACTCACGAGCCACTCAACAAGCGGGATTCGCTTTGCGAAACGGACGCTCGGCTCTTCGAGGCAACCCGCCCCCGTTACCGAAAGCACCCTTGCCGCGGCGGTTTCCGTGCGCAAACCCTAGTCAATACCGTTGTTACGCCGTCGGGTAGCGACCGGTTCGCTACTTGGGGCCAACCGAAGTCATTGTGGCCCGCTTCCACAGCTCGTCTTAGCGACGAGCTTTCACTATAGGTCTGATACGAAACGCTTTCAAGAAAACAGCAGCACCCGGGGGGTATAAGACCCTGCCTAAGCGGCCCCCAAGAGCGGGAAGAAAACCGCCGAAGCTCTTTATGCCTGGCATACTGGCATGATCGGGCATATCGCGAGCTTGAGAAGCCACTTGGAACGTCTGAGAGGAAGCTGTATCATATAGCGTTCCACTGCGGCGCGAAGTGTTCAGCCGATTGAGTTGCGGGAGTACCTTTCGGCTGAAATAAAAGAGCGAATGCAACTGCGCCGCTTGGAAAGTGGTTGGATGACGAGGCGTGAGAGTGACCGGAACCGCGATCGTCCCAGGAACGACACCCGACAACCAACAGCAACCCGCAAGTTGGGCCGTTCGGTAAAAACACGCCTGGTGAACACCTGTTGACATCTGTGCCGAGCCAGCAGCTTAAAGGCCTCGGCTGTTCGATACTCAAGAATCGAGAGACGTTTTTCCCGATGGCGAAGCGACGTTCCCGAAGCCGATCTCGTAGCAAAAAGCGCGACCCGATTTTCGTTGATGGTAAGCGCCCGCGACCGATGTGGGTTGACTATAAAGACCTCGAGTTGCTCAGCAAACTGGTCAATCGGCATGGTCGTATCGTTGGGCGTCGAAAAAGCGGCTGCACGGCAGCCAGTCAGCACGCCGTTACAAGGGCGATCAAACGCGCTCGCTTCATGGCGCTATTGCCGTACGTTGGTGAGTGAATCTGGCGACGGCACTTGCCCGCCGAAGCGTGCGCCACGCTCCCCATTTATCTCTAGGGAGGCTTCTGCTGCGAAGCATTCGCCCCATTTCGGCCTTCTTTCCTCTTCCCGTAGCAGTTTTTGGCACGTACGGCTTTGCTTGCTCGCTCTGCGGGGGGCTTCGTGCTGGAAATGGTTTTCCTGTGCAGCCGAACCGTCTCGCCGCTTTGCTGACGTGACCGAGTGAAACTCGGCGCTATCGGTCTGCGATAGATAGCGTCGCCCCGCGCCTGCCGATCGGGTTTTCTCCGCGTGGCCGGTGTGGCGTTTTTGTTTCAATGGCCGCCCCGTATCCGCTTTCCGTCTCCTGACGCCGGCTGTATCGTTACCCCCGGAAGGGAGCGGGGAGCGATTTCTTTCCGCAGCAATTTCGCGCATGCGTGGGCTGGGGGGCACGAAAACGCGCAGCCTAACGCATAACCTGTTGCCGGGAATCGGCTTTCAGGAAAAATCGTGCTCGTGCTTGACGAATAGGGAGAAAGCAGTAAAATCGTGGCCATGAATTGAGATTGAGTCTCATTTTCTCTCCGTCGGCGTCCTTGCTCCGTTTCTCCTGAGACAGGATATCGTGTGCCATGGTTCCTTCTTTCCGTTCCCGCTATCGACGGGCTGGGTTCACGCTTGTTGAGCTTTTGGTGGTGATTGCCATCATCGGCATTTTGATCGGCTTGCTACTTCCGGCTGTGCAGGCAGCCCGCGCGGCTGCCCGGCGAACGCAATGTTTGAACAATCTGAAGCAGTTCGGGTTGGCCATCCAGAACTACCAACTCGTTCGCGGCACCTATCCGCCCAGCATTTGCCTCACGCGAGGCACGACCACGGCAACCGGCGGTAACTGGTCGGCCCAGGCCAGAATCTTGCCCTTCCTCGAACAGGGAGCGATTTACGAGACCATCGACTTCACCGTGCCGTACGAAGATCCTACGGCTGTGTTGCCCGACGGCACGCCCGTGCGCACCGTTCGCATCGCTGCCTACCAGTGCCCGAGCGAGATTCACGACCGGCCGCGTTTGAAGAATGGCGAGGTGGTGCACTACCCGTTGAACTATGCTGTGAACATGGGGGTGTGGTTCGTCTGGGATCCGGTTTATGGCCGGGGCGGTAAGGGCGCATTCCATCCGAACAGTGAGTTGCGGCCCGCCAGTTTTATCGACGGATTGAGCAACACGATTTGTGCTTCAGAAGTGAAGGCCTATACGCCATATTTGCGAAACGCAGGGACGGCCGACGACACGATTCCCGCTTCGCCTGCGGTGGTGGGCGCCATGGGCGGGCAGGCCAAGTTGGGGCAGGATTTGATGAAAAACACGGGCCACACGGAGTGGTGCGACGGACGTTCGCACCAAACCGGGTTTACGGCTGTCTTCACCCCCAACACGATCGTGCCTGGGCAGAATGAAGCGGCTGGCTACGACATCGACTGGACCAACCAGCAAGAAGGAAAACATCTGACGAATAAGACATATGCAGTAGTCACGTCCCGAAGCTATCACGATGGGATTGTCAACGTGGTGATGATGGACGGTTCTGCCCATCCCATTTCAGACAACATCGAGCTTTCCGTCTGGCGAGCACTCGCAACACGAGCCGG
>WGDQ01000597.1 GCA_015493185.1 Planctomycetaceae bacterium | reverse complement strand
AGACACGCCCCGCGGCCAACGCTGCCCGCAAAGCCGGACTCAGCGCCGGCAGCGGTGACGTAAGCTTGCTGAGAGCGTGGCGCGCGATGTGTCGGCGTTGCACGAGCAGGGTGTGCGTGTGATGTGCGTGTGAGAGGAGCCGGACAATGGGTTGTTTGCGGGCTGGGCGAAGCGCGGGAATCGGCCGGGGAGTTGGGCCATTAGGGCCGGATTGCAGCGTAGCGGCAGGTGCTGCGGGGCGGTTGGTGCAAACCGCCGCGGTGATGTTGACGATTTTCGTTTTGGCGTGCGGCAGCGAAGCGCGGGCCGGCGCGACGGGCAAGACCGGGCGTTGGACGCTTTCGCTCGATTTGCACGGCAACCACATCGAAGGCATGCCGCTGGCGTGGTCGAACACCGCGGTGCGGCTGCTCGGCCGCGACGGCCGGTTGTGGGAGTTTTCGCCCAGAGAAGCGCGAAACTTTCGCAAATCGTCGTCGTCGTTCTCGGGATATAGCACGGCGGTGTTTCGCAACGAGTTGCTGCGCGAACTGGGCAAGGGGTTCGAAATCACCAGCACGGGCCACTACCTGGTGGCGCATCCGGCCGGTCAGCGCGACCGCTGGGGCTCGCGGTTCGAGGAGCTTTATCGCTCGTTCGTCCACTACTTCTCGGTGCGGGGTTTTCGCTGCCGCGAACCTGAATTTCCGCTGGTGGCGATCGTGTTTCCGACACAGCAGCAGTTTGCCGCATACGCGCAGCGCGACGGTTATCCGGTAAGCCGTGCGATTCTTGGCTATTACTCGCCGCGAACAAATCGTGTGGCGTTGTTCGATACCTCGGGCAACCGCACAACGGGCGATGCGTGGCAGCAAAACGCCGATACGATCATTCACGAGGCCACGCATCAGACGGCCTTCAACACGGGCATTCACACGCGGTTCGCCGCGCAGCCGCGTTGGGTGGTGGAAGGGCTGGGCACACTGTTCGAAGCCCGCGGCGTGTGGGACTCGCGGCGCTATCGCCGGCAGTCGGACCGCATCAACCAACAGCGACTCGAGCGGTTTCGATACTACGTGCGGCAGAAAAAGCTCGATGGTGCGTTGGCCACGATGATTTCTTCCGACCGGCAATTTTCGATTTCGCCCGATCTGGCGTATGCCCTGGCCTGGGCCTTCACGCACTGGCTGGTGGAAACGCGACCGCGGCGCTACTCGAGCTATTTGCAAAAAGTGGCGGCCCGGCCGGCGTTTCAGTCGTATTCGGCCGAAGAGCGGCTTGCTGATTTCACCAGCGTGTTGGGCCGCGACTTCCGCATGATCGAGTCGCAGTTTTACCGGCACATGGAGAAGGTTCGCTAAGCGGACCAAATGCCCCGCGGGCCGTCGATCGGTGCTACTTGCGGCCGCTCGGTTTGGGGGCAAGCCGCGGCACTTGGCCGCATGGCCCCACAGCCGCGGGCGTGTGCCGTACGGCCAGATTTCTTTGGCCCGCCGGGCAGCGCACGGCCGGTCGATCTGCACCTTGGCGTGCCGATATGTTGGCCCGATGTCGCGCTGCGCCCAGCACTTCGGGGGCGCCGGGCGGCGGGCAACTGGCCCGAAGCCGGACGGTCGGTCGATCGGGCATTCGACGCGGCCGCTAGCAATGCGCAAGACGGCGCGAGAATTGCTCATCTGGAAAGCCAGGGCAAGCTGAACAGGATAAGGCCAACTCGAAAGGCCGGCGAAATCGTCGAATTCGGGCAGTTTGCTGGTGTAGAATGATGGCAGTGCTGTCGCCCGGGCGACGGCTGGAAGCGGGGCAAAGCGCGGGGACGTGCCGTGGGCCATACTGATTGCCGCCGGCGGCATGGCCGGTGAACAAGCGCCGCCGTATGGCAGCGCGACAATGTACGGCCGCCTTCGACCGCCAACTCGCTTGGGAAACGATTCAGTGCGGTTGCATGTGGCCGAGCATTGTCGAGCGCTCTGAACCGTTTCCATCGCACCGGGCTACGGCTGTTCGGCCGACTTCGAGCAGCCGGCAAGGATCGTCGCTGTGGGTGTCGGCCCGGGTGCAAACCCTGGCGACGAGGTGAACGGGCGATGCTTGAAATAGTTTACGCGGCCATTGCGATCGGGTTTGTGCTGCTATTGGTCTTGGCGCTGATGGTGGCCGTGCGTCCGAAATCGGATCACCATGAGCGGGGCCGCCCATAGCCGCCAAATGAAGCAGGCCCCCGTGTGCATTAGCAAGAAGCAATTTGCGAGGGGGATGACGCGGCCTGCCGAGCAACTCAGGCGGCCTGCAAGCGGGCGAAGGCCGGCCAGCGACAGAAAAAGGCACACGCGGGCGGAGTGAGCCACGGGCCGCCAAGCGACGCAGGGCCTTAGCGATCGGTGGCCGCATTGCCGGCGATTTTCGACCAGTCGATCGGCTCGTCTTTTCGCAGCCGAGGCAAGTTGGTGGCCATGGCCTCGGGATACTTTTGCGCGGCGCCGGTGTTGAAAACAACCACGCGGTCGTCGGGCGCGATCCAGCCTTCTTGCGTGAGGCGTTCGAGTGCGCCGATGCAGGCGGCCGCTTCGGGACAAAAGGCGATGCCTTCCGACGCGGTGGCTTCGCGCATCCAACGGCGGATGCCCGCTTCGTCGACGGCCACGGCCCGTCCTCCGCTTTGGCGCACGGCGTCGAGGATCATGAAATCGCCCACGGCAGCCGGCACGCGGATGCCGCTGGCCACGGTGGCCGGATTGTCGAACGGCTCGGCGTGTCGTTGGCCTTGTTCGAACGCCCGTACGATCGGCGCGCAGCCGCTCGACTGCACGGCCACCATGCGGGGCCGGTTTTCGTCGGCCAGCCAACCGATGGCGGCCAACTCGGCAAAGGCCTTCCACATGCCGATCAGGCCGGTTCCTCCACCCGTGGGGTAGAGAATCACATCGGGCAGGTGCCAGTCGAACTGTTCGGCCAGTTCGAGACCCATCGTTTTCTTGCCCTCGATGCGATAGGGCTCTTTGAGAGTGGAAAGGTCGAACCAGCCCATCGGTTCGATGCCCTCGCGAACGATGCGACCGCAATCGGTGATCAGGCCATCGACCAGAAAGGTGCGGGCCCCGGCCAGATGGCATTCGTACTGATTGATGGGGGACGTGTCGTCGGGCATGAACACGTAGGCCTCGATGCCGGCCCGGGCAGCGTAGGCCGAAGCGGCGCCGCCCGCGTTGCCGGCGGTGGGCACGGCCACGCGGCGGATACCGAACTGGCGGGCCATGGTGATGGCCATGGCCATGCCGCGGCTTTTGAATGAGCCGGTGGGCAGTTGCGATTCGTCTTTGACCCACAAATGCTTGAGGCCGTAGCGCTGGGCCAGGCGCGGACAGGGCAACAGCGGCGAAGTGCCCTCGCCGAGCGAGACGACCTGGGCCGGGTCGTTGTGCGGCAAAAGCTCGCGATAGCGCCACATGGTGGGCGGCCGTTGGGCCAACTGGTCTTTGCTGAACGTTTGGCGAACGGCGTCCAGATCGTATCGAACCCACAGCGGGCGGCCTTTGTGCAGGGTTTGCGGGCGGTCGGCCGGAAGCCGGGTTTGATCAATGGCACTTTCCAGATGCGTGACCAGCGAAGGCATGCGAACAAAGTCCTTGTTTCAGGGCAAGGAAGGATCGAAGTGAAAAATGTGATCGGACCACGCGGGCGGCTACTCTTTCTCTTGGTCTTTCCGGGAACACGGGTAGCGTGGTCTGAAGGCGTCATAGGCCGGCGTTCAGGCTGGCCAGATCGTCGGGAACGAAGCGGCCGTCTTTGCGAATCAATTCGCCGTCGAAATAGATCGCGCCGCCGCCGTATTCGGGCGTTTGGATCAGCACAAGATCCCAGTGCACGCGGCTGCGGTTGCCGTTGTCGGCCTCTTCGTAGGCCTGACCCGGAGTCAGGTGCAGCGAGCCGCCGATTTTTTCGTCGAACAGCGTGTCGAGAATCGGGTGGCGAATGCGGTTGTTGCAGCCGATGGACCATTCGCCGATGTAGCGGGCTCCCGGGTCGGCATCGAGTATGTGGTTCAGCGCTTCGGTGTTGTTCTGGCAGGTGGCGTGAACGATTTTGCCCTGTTCGAATTCGAACCGCACGCCCTCGAACACTTGGGCCTGATAGCGCGAGGCGGCGTTGTAGCGGATGGTGCCGTTGATGCTGTCGCGAACCGGGGCGGTGAAGACTTCGCCATCGGGAATGTTGCGGCGACCGTAGCAGGGCACCACGTTGATGCCGCGAATGGAGAACTCCAAGTCGGTATCGGGGCCAGTGATCCGCACGCGGTCGGTCTGCTGCATGCGGCGCACCAGCGGCTGTTGATCGCGCTGCATGCGGGCATAGTCGGCCGTGCAAACATCGAAGAAGAAATCGGCAAAGGCCTCGCTGCTCATGCGGGCCGACTGGGCGAAGGCATCGGTCGGGTAGCGGAGCACCACCCATTTGGTATGAGGCACTCGAATTTTGGCGTGCACCGGATGCCACCAGTGCTGTTGGTACAGGTCCATTTTCTCCAGCGGCACATCGGCAAATTCGTCGCCGTTGGCCTCGCCGCGGATGCCGATGTAGGCATCGACCTGCCGCATGCGGTGGCTTTCGACATCGGCCGCGGCCGACATGCTTTGGACCGTGGCCGTGCGGTAGAGCGACCGCAAAACCGACCGCTGCTTGGTGCTGACCAGCGGAATCGCGCCTCGCTCGGCGGCCAGCTCGACC
Source organism: Planctomycetaceae bacterium (assembly GCA_015493185.1). GTDB lineage: Bacteria > Planctomycetota > Planctomycetia > Pirellulales > JAEUIK01 > WGDQ01. The sequence continues at coordinate 424 of WGDQ01000597.1, read as the reverse complement.
AACCGGCACACCAGCGTTGGCTCGGGAAGGTCGAAACTTTCGATCAGGACTTTCTCTCCCGATTGCAACTGGCAACTGTGATCGATGAGGATCTCGGCCAGGCGGTCGATGCGGGGATCGGACATCGTGACGAATTTCCTGTGGGAGAACGTAGCGGTAAAGCAACCGACGTCGCGTGCCGCGGCCGGCCTGACCGGCAGCGAACAGCCCGAAAAAACGGATGCGCAACCGGCGAGAAACCGGCGGCACCGGGGCATAAGGCAGCCACGCGCACGAGGGCGAGCGCCGACACATGGGGCACGACGCTGGTGTGGCATGATAGGCGATCGACCAGGCACGCTCAACGCACTGCCGGTGCGGGCCGCTTGGGCTGGGGCCCGAGCGGACTCGGGCCTCGCATGGCCGGCGCGGCTAAGGGAACAAG
>WGDQ01000596.1 GCA_015493185.1 Planctomycetaceae bacterium | reverse complement strand
CTCGCGTTGCTGGTATTGCCAAGAGAGGAAGAGCCGCCGCGCGATCTGTTGGCTTCCACCGTTGCGCGACAGCGCATCGAGGAGTTTGAAACGGTCGAAATCGAGCGGCAAATCGACCTTTCAGAGCCCACCGAGCTATCGCCGGAAATCCAGAGCGACAGCCTCGCAAGCAGTGTAGAAACAGTTGAAAACGTCGATAACGATCTGTCATCGATCGATGTAGAGCTCAGCGACAGCTTGTTTGAAACCGCGCCCCGGGCCGATTTGATGAGCGAGGTCGGCTCATACCGGGGAACCGGGCTCGAGGGGCGAGCGGCCGGCGCGCGGCGCGTATTGGTGGCGCAAAACGGTGGCAGCATCGAAACCGAGGCCGCCGTCGAGCGGGCCTTGCACTGGCTCATGCGACATCAATATCCCAATGGCGGTTGGAGCTTCGATCACACCAAGGGGCAATGCCAAGGCCGCTGCGATCATCCAGGCTTGCTGCGTCGTTGTACCACGGGCGCAACTGGGCTGGCATTGCTACCGTTTCTAGGAGCTGGGCAAACCCATCGCGAAGGTACTTATCGCAAAAACATCGCGGCCGGGCTGAAATACCTTCTGAGTCGAATGAAATACGGCCCCAACGGCGGCAGCCTGCTGGAAGGGGGGCGCATGTACGATCACGGCATTTGCACCATCGTCTTGTGCGAGGCCTACGCCATGACACAAGACCCGAACCTTGCCCGACCCGCGCAGGCCGCCGTGAACTTTATTGTCAATGCTCAAGATACCCAAGGCGGCGGTTGGCGCTACGTGCCGGGCATGCCGGGCGATACCTCGGTTGTCGGCTGGCAGCTCATGGCACTCAAGAGCGCGCACATGGCGTATCTGCGCGTACCGCCCATTACGATCGAGGGAGCCAACCACTTTCTGAACACCGTTCAGGTCGATGGCGGTGCCCGTTACGGATACGTTAACGCCGGAGACCGCAGCATCGATAACCTGGGCACCACCTCAGTGGGCCTGCTGTGCCGCATGTATTTGGGGTGGGCGCACGATCAGCCGGCGCTAGGGCGCGGTATCGAATACCTTGCCAAGCGAGGGCCGGCTATCGGACGAGGGGGACGGCCGATCGACCCCTACTACAACTACTACGCCACGCAGGTGATGCACCATTACGGCGGCCCTCAGTGGAAGCGCTGGAACCGTGTCATGCGCGACTTTCTGGTGAAGTCGCAGGCCAAATCGGGCCATGAAGCCGGCAGTTGGTGGTTCGACGGTCCGCATGCTGAAGCTGGCGGCCGACTGTATACCACGGCCTTGGCGTGCATGACCCTCGAGGTTTACTACCGCTACATGCCGTTGTACCGTCATCAGTCGACACAGTCCGACTTCTGAGCTGCGAGCCGCCCCGGCTGCCGATGAGACCGCTGCTCGCGCGTTAGAAGGGCGTACGGAGCGAGCCCCGTTTTCCGGCCGTGGGCTGCTCGCTGCTCCGTCTTTGCGGCAGCGGCTCGGTGTTGGCGGCGCACGATCTGCCACGGTTTCGCGACAAAGATGCCTCATGGCAAGCCGGGCGAATTGTGTGCGCCGCAGTGTTCGAGGGCATCGCAGTTCTTCTCGCTTGCAGTGCAGCAGGAATTAATCGGGATGCGGGTGATTGCGGTTTTGGATTTGATGCAGGGGCTGGTGGTTCGTGGAGTGGGCGGCAAGCGAAGCGAGTATCGCCCGATCCGCAGCCCCCTGGTCCGCGATCCCGAGCCGCTGCGCGTGGCCGAGGCATTCTATCGGCGGTTGGGCATCGACGAGTTTTACCTGGCCGACCTGGATGCCATCCGAGGCGCTTCGCCTGCCACGCACGTTTACGAGCAATTGCTTCGATCGGGCTTTGTGCTGTGGATCGACGCCGGGCTGCGCAACGTGGCACAGGCCCGTCACCTGGCCGATCTGCGCATGCAGCCGTGCGACCCACCCGTAGCGACTGAGACCTTTGGCGATCAGCCTTCGAACTTCCACACTGCGGCCGATTCCGCGTCGGAAGCGGCACCGCACGGTGCGCCGGCCGGCTGCCGGCGTATCGCTCGCGTGATTGCAGGGCTCGAGACGCTGCCCGACCTGGCCACGCTGCGGCACATGCTGGCGGCGATTGGTTCCGACCGATTGGTGCTGAGCCTCGATATGCGCGACGGCCGGCCTATGTTGTCGCCGCAGTGGATGGGGCCACCGAACATCGAACAAATCGCCCGAGAGGCGTACCACCTGGGCGTACGACGTTTCATTGTGCTCGACGTGTCCCGCGTCGGCCGGCGCGAGGGCCCCAGCACGGCCGAGTTGTGTCGGCGTGTTCGCGACCTTGGCGACGTGGCCGAGGTGGTCGCCGGCGGTGGCGTGCGTCATGCTGGCGATCTCGGGCCGCTGGCCGATGCCGGCTGCGACGCGGTGCTGGTTGCCACGGCCCTGCACGAAGGACGCATCACGCGCGCCGATCTCCAACGTCTGGATTGAAAAGTCTGCGGGGGACGTCCGCCGATCGTTTGCTCGGCGTCGAGCGAGGCGCTCACGGCCATTTGGGCTGCCGCTTCTCCAGAAAGGCCCGCAGGCCCTCAGCGGCCGATTCGGTTGTGCGAGCCGTGGCGCTGGCCGCCGCGCCGGCGCTGAACAGCGTGGAAAGGTGTTCGCCGATCGTTTCGTTCAACATGCGTTTGGTGAGCTGAACCGCTTCCGGTGCCCCGCGCGCCGCATCGTCGGCCAGCGCCACGGCCCGTTCGAGCAAACGCTCGGGCAGGACGATTTCGTGAAACAGCCCGAATCTGGCTGCGGTGGATGCGTCGGCCTCGCGTCCTGACAGAAGCAAATAACCCGCCGGTCCCGCACCGGCGCGGAACACCAGCAGCGGAGCCACCACACCGCCGACGATGCCTCGCCGCGTTTCCGGGAAAGAAAGGCTTGCCCGTTGCGAGGCAACCACCATGTCGCATGCCATCGCCAGACCCGCTCCGGCGGCAATGGCCGGCCCCTGCACTGCGGCGATCAGCGGCTTCGGGAAACGCAGCATTTTTTCGTAGAGCTCGCCCAGCGATTGCGCGTCGCGATGACGCTCGGCGGCCGCCGTTTCGCTTTCGTCGAGGGCCTGCATCTCGGCCAAATCGAGGCCCGCACAAAAGGTGTCGCCCGTCGATCGCAGCACCACGGCCCGCACACGCCGCTCGCCGTGCAAGTCGTCAATGGCTTGCGCCAGGTCGGCAATTAGTTGCCGCGACAGGGCGTGATGCTTCTCAGGTCGGTCGAGCGATACGACGGCCACCGCGTTGCAAATCTCGATGTGGACAAGTGGTGCGGACATGGACCTGTCGGCGTGAGCGCGGCGAAACATGACGAAAGTCGCAGAGAAAGCAATCAAAACGGCCAGCGTCGGCGCCAACGCCCTCGTCGATGCGTCGGCCGCCGATTGGTGTGCGTTGATTAGACCTGGAAAACGCCCAATTTGAAAGGTTCTTGGTCCGCGTGACGCGTGGCCACTGTCAGGCTTTCGATCAGCACCTTGCGCGTGTCGGCCGGGTCGATGATCTTATCGATCCAGCCACGGGCCGCCCCGTAGCGGGCATCCATCTGGCGGTCGTAGTCGCCCCGAACACGGTCTCGCAAGGCCGCCAGTTCGTCCGCATCGACCTTGTGCCCTTGGCGTTCCAGGCTCTTGACCGTGATGTCCAACAGCGTCGAGGTGGCTTGTGCCCCGCCCATCACGGCCATGTGTGCCGACGGCCAGGCGAACAAAAACCGTGGATCGTAGGCTTTGCCGCACATGGCGTAATTGCCCGCTCCGAACGAGCCGCCGACAACCACGGTGATCTTCGGCACGCGGCTATTGGCAATGGCATTCACCAGCTTAGCGCCGGCGCGAATGATGCCCTCCTGCTCGCTGTCGCGTCCGACCATGAAGCCGTTGACATCTTGCAGAAAAACGAGCGGCAGCCAATCCTGATTGCACGCCATCACGAAACGGGCCGTCTTGTCCGCGCTGTCTACATAGAAAACGCCGCCGAATTGGATCGGCCCGCGGGCCGGATGCACCACATGGTGCTGATTGGCAACGATGCCGACCGGAAAACCGCCGATGCGGGCCGTGCCGCACACGACCGACATGCCATACTCGGCCTTGAATTCTTCGAACGATCCTGCGTCCACAATGCAGTCGAGCACGTCACGCACTTCGTACTCTTGTTGCGGGTCGGGCGAAACCAAATCGTACAGATCGGTGCCGGGTCGCGCGGCCGGCGCAGCCGGCAGGCGGTGAAATGGTTCGGGGGGCTGCTCCGGATCGGGACGCAGGTTCGCGGTCAGCCGGCGAATACGGTCGAGACAGGCTTCGTCGTTCGGGTCGCGGTAGTCGATCGTGCCGCTGATCGAAGCGTGCATCTGCGCCCCGCCCAGCTCTTCGTGGCTTACACGTTGGCCGATCGCGCTGCGCACCAAGGCCGGGCCGGCCAGATAAAGCCCCGATCCTTCGGTCATCAGAAGTTTGTCGCACAGCACCGGAAGATACCCGCCACCGGCCACGCAGTTGCCCATAATGGCCGCAAGCTGTCCGATGCCCGCCGCCGAAATCACGGCGTTGTTGCGAAAGATGCGGCCGAAATCGTCTTCGTCGGGAAACACATCTTCTTGCAACGGTAGAAACACGCCGGCCGAGTCGACCAGATAAATCAGCGGAAGCCGGTTGGCCATGGCAATGCGCTGCGCGCGCAGCACTTTTTTCGTGGTGGCCGGAAAAAACGCGCCCGCTTTCACAGTTGCATCGTTGGCGATGATCATATGGCGGCGCCCCGACACCACACCAATGCCGCAAACCACGCCAGCCGCGGGCGCGCCGCCCCACTCGTCGTACATTTTCCAACCCGCCCAAATGCCGATCTCAAAGAATTCGGTGTCGGGGTCGATCAATCGGGCAATTCGTTCCCGCGCCGTCAGCCGACCCTTGGCGTGTTGCCGCTCGATGGCTTTCGGACCGCCTCCTAACGCAAGGCGGGCCTCGTCTTCGCGCAACTGCCGCGCCAGGTCGGATAGCGAAACGGTTTCAACATTCGAACGAGGCGGCATGGGTTTTCTCTTGCTTAGGAACAGCGCAAATGAGAAGTCAGTGATTCGGTAAGTCGAGCAGCACAGACACCTTCTCAACCGCCCGCAGCGTCGCACGGCCGCCAACATTTTCGGCCGTCGTCACATGGGGCGCGGGGCTCGACCGTGTGCGGCACGCGCCCTTACCGTTTTTTCGAAGCCGTCACGATGACCCGCCGCGCGACGAATTTCAAGACACCCTCAATTTCCGAACCGCGCCAACGTGCAATCAACACGTTGTACGGAAATGCAGGGCGACTCCGCTCGGCGAGGGTGGAACAGACGCATCCGCCACGCATGTCGCACCGGCGTTTGGCAGCGGGAAATCGAGACCGCCCGGCAAATTTTGGTGGGAGGATCACCCGAGGGCAAGCGACCACGCCGCGCTGCCCGTGCAAGAAATGGTCGTGAATCCTTCGCCGGTTGCACGCTTTTGCGCGGCGAATCGCCGCGGCCAAGCAGGGAAGAACCGCCGAAAAAAGGTGTGTCTCGCGAACCACCTTTATTGGTAAGCTTGGTATCGGATTGACGCAGTACGTCACGTCCGCCTTTGCGGCTCATTTCAGTGCAATCGATGCCCCTTTTCCGGAGGGGGTTCGTAGGGTGTGGGATCGGTGTGCGTGGGTCGTATTCTGAAATTCTGAAATTTCTTGCCCTCATGGCTCCGACGGGCGTACGATGGCAGCAGCGGTATGCTGGCGCGTGGGCGCTGCTTGAGGGACGCAACTGCCCATATAGCACCTCTAGTGGCGAAGGTCGGGCGGGAAGACGGATCGGTGAGCCTTGTCCCGCAGGTCGACTACGTTCGCATACGAATGACCACATTCGTCACGTTGTACCGCAGCTTGCACGTAGGGGCGCCGCGGACCGGTGCGCAGCCGGGAGCCGTGAATGGGGCCCTCTCAGCGGGAAAGTCGGCTGAAGCGGATGACTCCTAGGCAGGCAAAGCCGAGTCTCATATTGAGAACGCGCCATCATTTTGTGGTCGGTCGCTTGGCGACGACCGAAATTGAGAAAGGGGAGAAAAAGAAGCCGAACGAACGTTAAGCTTTTTCGTGACAGAGAGATAGAGGCGATTCCCAGAGGCAAGGGCAGGGAATTGGCATTGTTGTTGCGTTCTGATTTGGGTACCTCGGTTCGACCCAAGTCGGTTCCTTTTTCATGTGCCAAGCTACAGACAAGAGGGGAAGCGCCATGAACGTTCGACTCGTCGTCGCAGGGCTTGCTGTTGTGTTGTTTCCCGTCGCCGCCATGGCGCAACTTCCAATCGTCGGAAACGACTACGGTTATCCCTACTACTATCACGGTTACCATGCTTCGACGCCCGCCGAAAGCTACCTCACCGGTCAGGCACGCGTGCTTTGGGGAGCCGGGCAATACAATCTGGCCACGTCCCAGGCCATGATCAACCTGGAAGAGGCCCGCAGCCGCTATTTCGACAACCAGGTGAAGTACGTCGAAACCTATTTCGAGAAACGCCGGCTGAACAAGAGCTATCTTGCTGCTGAGCGGGGTCCGAGCATCACGCCCGAAACCGCGGCGCGGCTCAGCCAAATGCGACAGCCCGAGCGGCTTTCCATCGAGGAGCTCGACCGCGGGGCCGGCCGAATCCGTTGGCCCTTGGCCCTGCAAGACGAAGAGTTTGCACCCTATCGGATGCGGATCGAAACGCTGTTTGCGATGCAGACGCCCGAAGACAGCGGAATCAACTCGCCAAGCTATGCGG